>JAIRTG010000205.1 GCA_031255055.1 Prevotellaceae bacterium | reverse complement strand
CGAATAAGGTCTGCCGTTGAGAAAAGATGCGTAATCTCGGTATCGGGTCTTTTGACGCTAACGTTGCCGTCAACATAAACATGTCGTCGTATGAAAGGATTGGCCGGTTTTTCTTGTGTGTTAACAGCCCACATATAACAGTTTCGACTGTCTTTGGCCGAGAAAATAAATCCGGCATTGTGGTTGCGAAGCGTCATATCGCACTCTAAGGTAAACTTAACTCCACTGCTTTTTTTCTCCGTCTGCCACACACGCTGCTCGGTATTTCCGCCCGAATCCAGATAAAGTCGCCCGTCTACAAGCGTTCCTCCGGAAAAAGAGAAAAGAGAACTGTTAAAATCCTCTTGGAATAAAACTTTACCGTCTTTGTCGGTTACCTTAATATTGTCTACATACGATTTTTCGGAAACGCCTCCCGCAAACGAATAACGAAATCCCAAATTTGCGTATCCGTAATTTTCACTACGTGTCGTCGTGGCAACCGGAATATTATTGATATATGTTTCTGCGACTTTTCCGTCAATCTCAATTCTCAGGCTGTAAACCTGATTCGCTTGTAAGTTGATTTTATCTGTAATATCAGTCTGAGTGATGACCGATGCTCCGCCGTTTGTCCAAACATGCGGGCGGAAGTAGGTTTTTCCGGCAGTCCCGATATTGAACTGCCACATGTAAAAGTTCTTTTCATCTTTCGCGGCAAAACAGGGGCCGAAAGAAATATCCTTTATTTCAAAATCCATCTCTATCGTATATTTCAGAATTTCTTCGGCATCCGTTCCGTTATCGTTACCGTTATCGTCTTCGGCATCGGAAATTTTGAGCCACCGAGCATTGCCCCAACCGCTATCCATCAATCCCGTTTCAAAAAAAGAACGCTCTGTCGATTGTATCGTCGCATTGTTTTCGTCCCAAACGGATACCCGCCAATAATATCTGGTAGCGGGTTCCAAATCGGGTCCTTCATAAGCTATATGAACAGACTTATCGGATGTTGTTTGTCCCGAATCCCAAACGGTATTCACAAAATTCCGATCTTTGGATACCGTGATTCGATAAGATGTTTGCTTTTTTGCCCGTGCATCCGATTGCATTTCCCAACTAAAACGTGGTTTCCGAACATCTAACCCAATGGGGTTGCGTTGATATTCTGTTTTCTGATTCACAATGCGCGTTTCTCCCATTAATTGCAATGAAAAGAGAAGGGTGAAAAGGAATAAGATGTGTTTCATAAGATTAAATAAGACTGTTAACATTCGAGTTCGATTTTGCCGACAAGAAGAAAGCCGGTTTTTATGATGCCTGTCGTACCGAACGTGTGAATAGCTGTTTTTACTTTATTGATATTCGTTGATATTCATTGATATTCACAAATGTACATTCCAAATGTCTTTTTTTTGTCCGATTTTGCGACAAAATAGTATTATATGGTTTTTGCCCGCATCTCTTGTGTAAAATAGTTCTTCAGCGTACTTTTTTTTCCGAAAAAGTAACAGGGCGAACTAAAAAAGTAAGTATATTTGTTTTCGACTCTTAAAAATAATTCCATGAAACACGGTTTACGCTTTTCTCTGTTAGTATTTTCACTATTTTACTTTTCTCTTGCCGGCGAACAGCCGCTTTATGCCTATAGTCTGAAACATTTTACCAGTCAGAACGGCTTATCTAATAGCGCGATATTATCTCTTTGTCAGGATCAGAAAGGTCTTCTCTGGATTGGCTCCTGTGACGGTTTAAACGTTTATGACGGACTCAATTTCCAGGAATACAGGCAGGAGAAGCAACAGTACAATTTTTCGGGCAACTTGATAGAAGGCATCCTCGAGGAAACGGACGAGGTGTTGTGGGTACAAACCAATTACGGTTTGGATCGTTTGGACAAACAAACCAAGCATGTACAGACGTATAAAGACTTTAAGGGTAAGACATGGTTACTGAAAGATCACATCGGTAATATTTTCGTGATCAAAGACGACAATCATCTTTATTATTATTCATCCGAATCAAACGGTTTTGAGCCGCTCGAAATGAAAGGTCTGGTTTTCGAGGACATACTGACTGTGGGTATCGACGGCCGGCATGTTGTCTGGGTATTTATGAAAGAGGGCAAAACGCTGAATTGTAAGATCAATTTCGATGAAGCCGGTCATCCCGCCTTGCAGACTGTCGATTATTTCCGGCACGACAACAAACTTTTGTGGTGTTTTTTTGAAGAAGACATGGTTTACTTTGTTGACGAGAGTTATGTACTCTATACGTACGATACCGAGACAAAGACAACGTATTATATTTACGATCTGCAAACCGAAATTCAGAAACGCGGAGATATTTCTACCATCATCAGGCAGGACGACAATTACTTTATCGGATTCAAAAGCAGCGGATTGATCAGACTACAGCACAATCCCAATCAAAAAGTACGTTATACCATTCACGAAATCAACATTAAGTCGGGGATATTTTGCCTGATAAAAGACCGTTTTCAGGACATCGTCTGGGTTGGAACCGACGGACAGGGAGTTTACATGTATTATGCCGATACGTATGTAATAAACACAACCCTGAACGAAAGCCTGCCCTATCACATGAATAACCCGGTGAGAGCTTTGTATCTCGACATAGAAAACACCTTGTGGATAGGTTCAAAAGGAGACGGAATTATCCGGCTGTTCAATTACGATATTTTCAGGAATCAGAGCAGCGGTTCCGAGCAACTATCTGTGAACAACAGCCAGCTGAAAGACAATTCGGTCTATGCTTTTGAAAAAAGTCGGAAAGACATTTTATGGATAGGAACCGAAAAAGGGTTGAACTATTATTCCTACCGCGACAAAACCATCAAGTCGATCGATCTGACTCTCAACGGCAAAATAATTCGCTATGTGCATGCTATCTGCGAGTTCAACGACAGCACTCTTTGGATTGCTACGGTCGGCGACGGCATTGTAAAAGTTCACCTCTCGGGCGACAGAAACGTCCCTGTGCTGACCCGCGAAAAACTATTTGTTTTTGACGATGCGAAACTATCCTCCAACTATTTTTTCACCGCCTATAAAGAAAGCGATTCCATTATATGGTTTGGCAACAGAGGCTACGGAGCGTATAAAATCAACAATTTCAGCGAAGAAGTAGAGATTGTGACATTCGATCAGCATCACAGCAATCAGACGGTTAACGACATTTTTTCCATTCTGAAAAACGACGGAGCCTATTGGTTCGGCACCGGCTACGGACCGGCAAGGATACACAACGGACAGAAACAGATTTTCGACCAGACAAGCGGTTTCCCGAATCGAGCCGTACACGGAATTTTACAAGATCAGCAGCACAATCTGTGGATCAGCACAAACCACGGGTTAGTCAAGTTCAACATCACACAAAACACCTTTCAGACCTACGGGCAGCACCACGACATGCCGGTTGCCGAATTTAGCGACGGCGCCCATTTCAAACACGAGCCGACCGGCGTATTATTTTTTGGAGGCATAAACGGTTTTGTCACCGTCTGCGCCAGCGGAATACCCGAGCAGACCTATCGTCCGCTCATCTCCTTCAACGGGTTATCGGTTTTTGGACAGTCTCAGAATATCCGCGATTTTCTTGACACAGCAACCAACACATTGCAACTAAACTACCGGGAGAACTTTTTTTCCGTCTCTTTCACCGCAATCGACTATTTGCACGGCGATGATTACACCTACATGTACCAAATCGACGAGTTAAACACCGGCTGGATCAACAACGGCCACACAAACACGGTCACCTTTACAAACATTTCGCCCGGAACATACACCCTGCAAGTCAAATACCGGAACAACATCATCGGCGAAGACAGCCATGCTCAATCGTTAACCATCCACATCCTGCCGCCCTGGTATCAAACAGGATGGGCCTACGCCATTTACACCCTACTCATTCTGATAGTCATTCTATTCATTATCTACTTCAGCATCAAATGGTACAAGATGAAAAAAGACAATCTCATCGAAAAGCTAACCCGACAACAAAAAGAAGAAATCTATGAAGCCAAACTGCGTTTCTTCACCAACATAACACATGAACTATGCACGCCGCTGACATTGATATACGGCCCCTGCGAAAAGATTCTTGCCGCCGAGACGAATCCTCAGACAAAAAAATACGCCGGACTAATCAAACACAACGCAGAAAGGCTCAACAGTTTGATTCTGGAATTAATAGAATTTCGCCGACTAGAGACAGACAACAAAAAACCGGACATAAAAAAACTACCAGTCTCAGAGATCATAGCAACCATAGCCGACTCATTCGCAGAATTGGCCGAATCGAAGCACATCGACTACCGGGTCGGCATAGACAACGACATCAGCTGGTTTTCCGACGCCGGATGTCTACAAATAATAGTCACCAATCTACTCTCCAACGCCTTCAAATACACGCCCGAAGCAGGACGCATCAGTATAGACCTGCACCTAAAAAGCGAAAAACTTCACATTGAAGTATCCAACACCGGTCAGGGCATCAAGAAAGAAAACATCGACAAGATATTCGATCGTTACACCATATTAGACAATCACGACTCAAACAGCAACAGCAGAATATCACCACGAAGCGGTCTCGGTCTGGCCATCTGCAACAGCATGGTCCGACTGTTAAACGGCGAGATCACCGTCAGCAGCGAGCCCGGAGAATCAACCATATTTACAGTCATCCTATCCATTCTCAACGTCGAAGACATTTCCGAAACGCACCAATCGGACTTCGGAGTTACGCCATCGTCCGTACTTCCCGACCTTTTTTCCGAAGCGGAAGACATCATGCTGCCCCCCTTCGATAAAAACAAAAAAACCATCATGATCATCGACGACGATCCCTCCATGCTATGGTTCATCACCGAGATATTCATCGAAAAATACAATGTAATACCCCTGAGCGACTCCAAAGAAGTAGCCGAATCACTCAAACAGTACATGCCGGATTTAATAATTTCCGACATCATGATGCCCGACATCGACGGCATCACCCTCACCCGCCGCATCAAGTCCGACAAATATTTCAGCCACATCCCCCTCATCCTTCTTTCCGCCAAAAACGAATCAGAAGAACAAGTAAAAGGCATCAACTCCGGCGCCGAGACCTACATCACCAAGCCCTTCAACGTAGCTTATCTCGAGACAGTTGTCGAACGACTAATACAGCGCAAAGAAGACCTTCGTACCTATTATTCCTCAGCGCTGAGTGCCTTTTCGATGAACGAAGGCAAGCCGATACATCAAGAAGACAAAACATTTCTCGAACAATTTCTGCACACGATAGAAACCAACATAACCGATCCCGAATTAACCGTCGAAAAATTAAGTTCCCTGTTCAACATGAGCACCCGTCAATTCTACCGTCAGCTCAAGCGTGTAACAGACAAGCTACCCGCCGACGTCATTCGCGACTATCGTTTAGATTTAGCGGAGCGGCTACTGGTCACCACCAAGCTATCGGTCGACGAGATCATCTACAAAGCAGGTTTCGCCAATCGGGGTAATTTTTTCAAAGTTTTCGCCCAAAAATTCAACACGACGCCCAAAAAATACAGGGAAGAGAAACTAAAAATCGTCGAATAAAAAGAACAATCGGATTCGGCATCAGTCATTCGGTCATCCGAGTAGGAAAGAGAAAGAGAAGAAATAATTAGGAGGGGGAAGTCTCCCCCTCGCTTCAGCCCGCCTGCGGCGGTCTTCCGCTACCCCCTCTGCGGGGCGCTGCCCCGCAACGCCCCGTAAGACAGTGTTTATAGTGATTAGTGTTTAGTGATT
>JAIRTG010000177.1 GCA_031255055.1 Prevotellaceae bacterium | reverse complement strand
GGGGCGCTGCCCCGCAACGCCCCGTAAGACAGTGATTAGTGTTTAGTGTTTAGCGATTAATGATTAGCGATTAATGATTAAACATGGCGAACTTGCAAATCACTCTTCATTCTTCACTAAACACTAAACACTAAACACTAAACACTATTTAAACACTGTCTTACGGGGCGTTGCGGGGCAGCGCCCCGCAGAGGGGGTAGCGGAAGACCGCGCAGCGGGCTGAAGCGAGGGGGAGACTTCCCCCCCCTAAATCTCTTTCTCTTTCTCGAAGGAAGACGACGCTTTTTGTTTTATTGCAAAAAAGCCTTACCTTTACGTTCCTATTTCACAGTCAAACAATTTGACGGAAAGAGTACGGATTAGACAATAGAAACGAGACCCGAATATGCAATAGTACTCTTGTTTCAGCAGAAAAATTTTACAGAATGACACATAAATGGATTTACCGCAATCTTGACGGGCAACAAAAAAAAATACGAAAAGAATTGTCCGAAAGCCTGGGCATTGGCTCTGTGCTTGCAAAATTGTTGATTCAACGAAACGTTTTTACGTATGAAGATGCACGACGCTTCTTCCGTCCCGATTTGTCGGAATTGCACGACCCTTTTCTGATGGCCGATATGCACGCCGCCGTCGAACGACTGACAATGGCGATGCAGACAAATGAAAAAATTCTGGTCTATGGCGATTACGACGTCGACGGAACAACCTCCGTCGCACTCGTCTACCGGTTTCTGAAACAACTCTATTCAAATATCGACTTCTATATCCCCGACAGGTACTCGGAAGGCTATGGCATCTCGATAAAAAGTATCGACTTTGCGGCCGAAAAAAACTTCACACTCGTGATTGCACTCGACTGCGGAATCAAAGCGGCCGACAAAATAAAATACGCCCGAACCAAAGGCGTCGAATTCATTATCTGCGACCACCATACGCCCGATGACGAACTGCCCGCCGCTGTTGCCGTACTCGACCCCAAAAGAGCCGACTGTAACTATCCCTGTAAAGACTTGTCGGGATGCGGCGTCGGCTTCAAACTGATGCAGGCCTTTGCGTCGGACAACAATATCGCCTTTTCGCAACTGATCCCGCTGCTCGACCTGGTGGCGCTGAGCATCGCTTCCGATATTGTCCCCATCATGGGCGAAAACAGAATTTTGGCCTTTTACGGACTAAAACAAATTAATACCAACCCAAGCATCGGCGTCAAAGGGATTATCGACGTCTGCGGCTTGGGCGACAAGGAAATTACGATCAACGACATCGTGTTTAAAATCGGCCCCCGGATCAACGCCTCCGGCAGAATGAAACAGGCTTCGGAAGCCGTTCAACTGCTCATTTCAAAAGACAGATCTTTTGCGAAAGAAAAAAGTACAACCATCGACGAATACAACAACGACCGGAAAGGACTGGACAAAAAAACAACCACCCAAGCGCTGGAATCCATCTCGGCCGACAAGGCGCACAAACGTAAAAAATCGATCGTCGTCTATCATCCCGATTGGCACAAAGGCGTTATCGGCATCGTGGCCTCGCGCCTCTCGGAAGAATATTATAAACCGAGCATCGTGCTGACAAAATCGAACGGACTGGTTTCGGGTTCGGCGCGTTCCGTACTGGGATTCGATATCTACAAGGCCATTGAAGCCTGTAAAGATCTGCTGGAAGATTTCGGCGGACACCTCTACGCAGCGGGACTTTCGATAAGAGAAGAAAAAATCCCTGCATTCGCCGAACGTTTCGAAGCCTATGTCACCGGCAACATTCTGCCCGAACAGACCTATCCGCAAATCGACGTCGATGCGATTATTGAATTTAAAGACATTACCCCCAAATTTTTCAGAGTGCTGAAACAGTTTGCGCCCTTCGGTCCGGGCAATATGAGGCCGGTGTTTGTATCCCACAAAGTGTTCGACTACGGCACAAGCCGTCTGGTGGGCAAAGAACAAGAACACTTGAAACTGGAACTGGTCGATTCCAGTTCCGAAAACGTAATGAACGGCATCGCCTTCGGAATGAGCGACTATAACAACCACCTCAAAGCGCTCAATCCGCTGGACATCTGCTATACACTGGAAGAAAATACGTTCAACGGCAATACGACCCTCCAACTGATGATCAAAGACATCAAAGTGATCAACAATTCGAGAGCCGGAAGGCCGCGTCGCTGACCAACGTCCGTAACCCCCCTTCTCAATGCTTATATACTCGCTTTTCGACCGATTCCTAAACCAAACGAAACATAAACGGCGCATCTCTTGCCCGACTAACAGCTTGTTGAAATGAAACGAAATTCTTTAATCCTGCTTTTTACCGTCTGCCTTAACGCCTATTCCCAATACGCCGATCCGGTAAAAATTCCCCTTCTTCTCAGCAGCGGCTTCGGCGAACTGAGAAACAATCATTTTCATAGCGGTATCGATATTAAAACACAGGGAACGGTCAACATACCGATCTACACCGTCGAAGAAGGCTACGTTTCGCGCATCAACGTCTCGCCGATCGGCTACGGATTAGCGCTGTACGTCGCCCACCCCGACGGCCGGACAAGTGTATATGCTCATCTGAACAGCTTTTCGCCCCGCATCGACCAATATGTCAAAGGTCGGCAGTACGAGCAGGAAACCTATCGCATCGAACTCTATCCCGACTCAACGGAACTGCCGGTGAAACGAGGCGAACAAATCGCCCTGAGCGGGAATACCGGTTCGTCGGGCGGGCCGCACCTGCATTTCGAACTGCGCGACACCGAGACACAAGCCCCCATCGACCCGCTACCTTTCTATAAAGAGAAGATAAAAGACAGCCGTCCGCCCGAAATACGCGCAATAGCCGTCTATCCGTTCAGAGGAAGCGGCGCCGTAAACAACGGTTTTATCCCCGTGAGAATGGCCGTCCGAACCGGTAAAGATGGAAAATACCTGCCGCCGTCCCAGCGTGTCGAAGCATGGGGAACAATCACATTCGGCCTGAAGGCATACGACCGAATGAGCGATGTCGGCCACATCTACGGCGTAAAAACCATTCGACTGAACGTAGACGGGAATGAAATTTTTCGGTTCGACATGGGCAGTTTCCTGCTGAGCGAAACCCGGATGTTGAACAGCTTCATCGACTTTTCCGAATGGAGACGACACCGGTCGATGTTCATGAAACTCTATCGGGATCCGGGGAATAAGCTCCCGTTTTTTATTACCGAAAACGACGGCTATTTTACAATCGACGAAGAACGCGATTATCCCGTTTTGTATGAACTGGAAGATGAGTATGGCAACCGGTCCTCGTTCTCATTCGTCGTAACGGGGAAGAAACAAGCTATCGGCGAAAAAAATGCGTGCGCCAACCGGATGTATTGGGGAGGCGACAACGATTACACACACAATGGCTTTTCGATCGTCATTCCGCAGGGAAATTTATATGCCAACATCTGTTTTGAACTATCCGAAACAAAAAGTACCGGATACTATTCCGACCGTTATCGCGTCAACAACAGCCTGATTCCTTTGCACGACGCTGCCGAAATCAGTATCAAAATACATACAGATGTACTGGAAGATAAAAACCGGTATGGAATTGTGAAAATAGGCGCACAATACGACACCTGGATTGGGGGCCGTTATGAAAATGGCGTCATAAAAGCCCGGATAAGAGAATTGGGAGATGAATATGCCGTCGGCGCCGACAGTAGAGCGCCCGTCATCACGGCCGTTTCGCCCGAAAACTGGGCAAGAAACGGCGTCATAAGAATAAAACTCACAGACGACAAAAGCGGCATCGAATCGTTTAAAGGAACTGTTGACGGAGATTTTGTACTATTTGTACACGATACGAAATCGACCGTGTACAGCTATAAGATCGACCCGACACATACGGCGAAAGGCAAAAGGCATGAACTGAAATTTACGGCAGTCGATGCTTGCGGCAACAAGTCCGAACTCGTTCGGTCGTTTACCTACTGAATCGAGCAGGAAGAACGGGATTATTTCCCTTTCCGACCTCTCACACTTTCCGAAAGATAGAGAAAGAGAAAGAGAATTATTAGGTGGGGGAAGTCTCCCCCTCGCTTCAGCCCGCCGTTGGCGGTCTTCCGCTACCCCCTCTGCGGGGCGCTGCCCCGCAACGCCCCGAAAGACAGTGATTAAATAGTGATTCGTGATTCGTGATTAGCGATTAATCATAGCGAATCCGCACTAATCATTAAACACTAAATAAAATTTTACCGGTATACCGACAAACTTCGACGGTACACCGGCAAACTTCAACGGTATACCGGCAAACTTCAACGGTATACCGGTAAACTTCGACGGTACACCGGCAAACTTCGACGGTACACCGGTAAACTTCGACGGTACACCGGTAAACTTTGGCAGAATATAACACAAACATATTTGTATCAGCATTTTAAGCGCCATCATGCCCTAATACTTTAATAACAGGAACAGAGAACCGATTTGTTTTTTTCTCGTGATAGAATCATCTTATTGTTATAAATTTAAGTACAAATTAAAACTCAAAATGAAAGCAAAAATTTTAATTTTAACAATCGCTTTCGGTCTTTGTGCGATAAACAAAGCGACGGCGCAAACGGTAGCCTCCGGCATAACCGGAGACTGTATATGGACGCTTACCGGACCTTCGGACAATTTACGCTTACCATCAGCGGCACCGGTGCAATGGGAGATTATAATTATAGTTCTCCCTGGTATTCATATAGCAGTGGAATCAAAACCCTGAATATACAACAGAGAGTAACAACGATTGGAAGGGTGGCTTTTTCCGGTTGCAGCAGCTTAACGTCGGTAACTATTTATTAGTGAAGAATGAAGAGTTATTAGTGATTAGTGATTAGTGATTAGTGATTAGTGATTAGTGATTAGTGATTAGTCCCCCTCTATATTTTGTCAAGTGCAAAAAAGGAATAACTTTCGGCGCAGCCTTGCAAATACTATTCATAGCAG
>JAIRTG010000161.1 GCA_031255055.1 Prevotellaceae bacterium | reverse complement strand
CCATCATAAATTTGAAGACGACGTCGTAAATGGGATTTGCAATATACATAACTGATTTATTTTGTAAGTTAACGTTCACAAAGATAGCGCACGCTGCCGGATATTCAAAGTATGACGGGGTGTTTCTATTGATTATGTATCGCCTGCGGCGAATGGCACGGATTCGGAAATCCGCATCGCAGGAAGGTAGCTTGTAACCCGTATCAGGGCGTTTTTTTTATCAACCGCAAGGAAATAAGACCCTCTGACGCTTTATCTTAATACATTATAAAAAGAAAATGACATTTTATCCGAAATAGAATTTCTTTGTATCTTTGAACGTTAAAATTTTTTATGAAAAGTAGCGGCTTTTCTCACCTGTCTTTAAAATCCATTTTTGATAAATTATATATGAAGCAGTTTAATCTTTTGAACACTATTTTGGGCTGGCTGGCTTTCGGGGTTGCCGCTGTGACTTACTTGCTGACAATTGAACCGACGGCCAGTTTTTGGGATTGCGGAGAATTTATTTCAACGGCTTATCGTCTGGATGTAGGGCACCCCCCCGGGGCGCCGTTTTTTATGCTTACGGGAAAATTCTTTTCGCTCTTCGCCTCCGATCCCACACAAGTGGCGATGATGATTAATACAATGTCTGCTTTGTGCAGCGCTTTCACGATACTGTTCCTGTTTTGGACAATTACCCACCTGGCACAAAAGGTGGTGATAAAATCGGACAGCGATTATACGATCCCCAATACGGTCGGGATACTCGGCGCGGGGATGGTCGGTGCGCTGGCTTATACCTTTTCGGATACATTCTGGTTTTCGGCGGTCGAGGGCGAAGTTTATGCTTATTCGTCGCTTTTTACGGCGGTCGTGTTCTGGCTGATATTGAAGTGGGAAAAAAACGCCGACAATCCGGGATCAGACCGCTGGCTGATTCTGATCGCCTATCTGATGGGACTCTCCATCGGCGTCCACCTGCTGAACCTGCTGACAATTCCGGCAATCGTGCTGGTGTATTACTTCAAAAAATACCAGCCGACACCCAAAGGGCTGATCCTGACACTGCTTGTTTCCGTGTTTATTCTGGCTTTCGTGCTCTACGGACTGATTCCGGGATTTGTGGACATTGCCGCCGGTTTCGAGCTGTTTTTCGTAAACACGCTGGGCTGCCCCTTCAATACCGGCGTGCTGGTCTATATCCTTCTGACGCTCGGCTCGCTGATTTGGGCGATGTACGAAACAGGCGTCAACAAGAGTGCCGTCAGGGTTGCCGTTTCATTTATCCTGTCCCTTACCCTGACCGGCATACCGTTTCTGGGAACAAATAAATTCGTCGGCGTGCTTGTCATCATAGCGATGATAGCGTACTTCTACACAAAAAAATCAAAAGTCAACATCCGCTGGGTACACAGCACCGTCATAATGGTGGCGGTTATGCTGATTGGATATTCGTCATATAGTCTTATTGTTATCCGTTCGGCGGCAAATCCGCCAATGGACCAGAACTCACCCGACAATGTGTTTGCGCTGAAATCGTACCTGAACCGCGACCAGTATGGAGACACACCGCGACTGTACGGAGCAATCTATAGCGCACCGATAAACAGGGTGTCCGACGGAAAATACTGTGTGTATGAGCAGAGCGACGGAGCGCCCATTTATGCTCCGAAACCGAAAACGTCGCCCGACGAAAAAGACGAATACATCATCGCAGGACACAAAACGGTTTATCACTATAACGACGACTTCAAAATGTTCTTTCCGAGAATGCACAGCCAGAGTTCCGATCACATAAAAGAATACGAGTACTGGGGAAAAGTGAAAGGCCGGCGGATATCCTACGACGAGTGCGGCAGACAGGAATCGGCCATAAGGCCCACCTTCGGCGAAAACCTGCGTTTCTTTATGACCTATCAGGTCGGCTTCATGTACTGGCGCTATTTTATGTGGAATTTCAGCGGACGTCAAAACGACATACAGGGACAGGGCGAAATAACAAAAGGCAACTGGATTACCGGCATCCGGCCTATTGATAACGCGCTGGTGGGCAATCAGGACAACCTGCCGTCGTTGCTGGCAAACAATAAAGGACGGAATGTCTATTTTATGCTTCCTTTGCTGCTCGGCATTTTGGGAATATTCTTCCATATCAACGGTGGGAAAAAGGGCGTACAGGGCTTTTGGATCGTGCTGTTCCTTTTCATTCTGACCGGCCTGGCCATTGTGGTCTATCTGAATCAGCCGCCGATGCAAGTCCGCGAGCGCGACTATGCGTATGCGGCCTCCTTCTATGCCTTTTCCATCTGGATAGGATTGGGAGTGCTGACGCTTATTCGCACGGCGAACAAATTGCTGCCGAAGCCTGTCGCCGCGATTGCGACAACCCTGCTCTGTCTCGGTGTGCCGACGCTGATGGCACAGCAAAACTGGGACGACCACGACCGTAGCGGCAGAACGGCAGCACGCGATTTCGGTGGAAACTATCTGATGTCGACCAAGCCCAATGCCATCATCTTTACCAATGGCGACAACGATACGTTCCCTCTGTGGTACAACCTGGAAGTGGAAGAATTCAGAACCGACGTCCGCGTGTGTAACCTCAGCTATCTGGCAACAGACTGGTATATCGACCAGATGAAACGCGGCGCCTACAAGTCGGAACCGCTGCCAATATCGTGGGAACCGAAAGATTATATCACCGGCAGAAATGACATTGTCTCGGTACAAAAAATGCTGAATACGCCTCTTACCGTCAAGCAGGCTTTCGACTTTGTGCGGGACGACGATCCCGGAACCAAATACAGGGGCATGTCGATTATTCCGTCTGACAAACTCATCATTCCCGTCAACGCAGATGATGTTATCAACAGCGGAACGCTGCCCGAAGAACGACGCGATGAAATCGTACCGCAAATCGA
Source organism: Prevotellaceae bacterium (assembly GCA_031255055.1). Lineage (GTDB taxonomy): Bacteria > Bacteroidota > Bacteroidia > Bacteroidales > Paludibacteraceae > JAIRTG01. Next base: position 5,228 of record JAIRTG010000161.1, on the reverse strand, counting down.
AATAGATTTGGGCTACGGCTTGAACAAAAGCGAACTCATGGTCATCGAAATGCTGAACGAAAACAAATGGAAACGCCCGATGTATTTTGCCACAACGGTGGGCGACAGCTATTATCTGGGATTGAAACAAAAAGGGCATTTTGAACTGACAGGTCTGGCCTATCAAGTCCTGCCGATTAAGGGAGACGGAGAGCAGGAACAGGTAAACGTGGATGAAACATACGACAATATGATGAATAAATTCCGCTACGGCAATGTCAGCGATCCGCATGTTTATCTGGACGAACAAATATTGCGCATGTGCCGCACACATCGCTACATGTTCGCCAATTTGATACGTGCACTGATTGACAAGGGAGATTCTGTTCGGACATTGAAGGCATTGGACTATTGCAACGAAGTGCTTCCGGGCGCCACCGTCGGACATGATTATGTGTCTTCGTTTTTGGCGGAAGCCTATTACAGTCTCGGCGAAAATGAAAAAGGAGATGAAATAATGCTCGTCATCGCCAACGATTGCACGGAATTTTTAAACTGGTCATTGGGGCTGAGACTCTCCTATATGAACAGCGTCGCGAGCGATATACGCCAACACGTCGCGTTGCTGAATCAGGCGCTGATGATATGGAAAGAAGCCGGAAGGGAAGAACATTATCAGAAATATGCTTCCCAATTTGAACATTTTTATAACTTATTATACGCAAAGTAAAAATGGAATTACAGTTTCCAAGCATTCTGCGCCCGTTTTTGGGCAACAGAGTCTGGCGCAGGAATCCGGAAGAGCGGAAAATATATCTCACCTTCGACGATGGGCCGACACCCGAAGTAACACCCCTGATACTGGATATTCTGGATGAATATGCGTGGAAAGCCACTTTCTTTTGTCTCGGCGAAAATGTAAAAAGCCATCCCGAACTGTATCAGGAGATATTGAATCGCAGACACAAAACCGGAAATCACACTTTCAGTCATCTGAAAGGGAAAAATGTCGGTCTTGCGGAGTATTATGACAATGTGAAGTATGCGTCAAAATATATTGAGAGCAGGCTGTTTCGTCCGCCTTACGGCAAAATGACGCGGAAACAGCACAAAAAGCTGGCTGCCGACTATGAGATAATCATGTGGGATATAATCAGCTATGATTACAGTCGGCGGTTGCTGCCCGACGAAGTGCTGCACAAAGTGAAGCGATATTCGAGAAACGGTTCCATCGTCGTTTTTCACGATTCCGTCAAAGCGAAAAATAATGTGCTTGCAGCGTTGCCGCAGGCAATAGAATTTTGGAATGCGCAACAATACAGATACGGATTGTTATAAGCCCGATTCGTTTGTATACTTCACGCGGGATGGTTTTGTGCATTGCCCGTCAGGGAAGAGCTATTTAGGAGGGGGAAGTCTCCCCCTCGCTTCAGCCGCCTTTGGCGTCTTCCGCTACCCCCTCTGCGGGGCTCTGCCCCGCAACGCCCCGAAAGACATTGCACAAAACCATCCCGCGCAGGGTATAATCAGCAGTTTTTTTTCAATCATAAACTTTTTATCGCCATGAGAGAGGCGCTTTTGCATTATGTGTGGCAGTACAGGCTCTTTTCTGCCCATCAGCTGAAAACATCCGACAACAAGACCGTCGAAATCATCGACGTCGGAAAGTTGAATATGGACGCCGGTCCTGATTTTTTCAACGCCAAAATCAAAATCGACGGTACATTGTGGGCGGGAAATGTTGAAATACATCATCGCTCGTCCGACTGGGTCAGGCACGGACACGAAAAGGACAAACGCTATAACAATGTGATACTGCATGTGGTGAGAGTGGCGGATACCGATATTTTCAGGCAGAACGGCGAAAAAGTTCCTCAGTTGGAATTGCAAATTTCCGAAGGCGTGGAACAAAAAGCCGGCGAACTGTATCGGCAAAACAAACAAATCGCCTGCGCGGACGAAATAGCATCCGTTCCGGCGATATACATCCGCGACTGGAAAAATGCACTATTGGCCGAACGCCTGTCGCACAAAACAAACGAAATTGAAAAACAGCTGAAAAGCAACCACAATCACTGGGAAGAAGCGTTTTATGTTGTATTGGCCCGGAATTTCGGATTCGGAACAAACGGACAGGCTTTTGAGCAAACGGCTCAGTCGCTTCCGCTTTCGACGCTGGCAAAGCACAAAAACAATCTGTTTCAAATGGAAGCCTTGCTGTTTGGTCAGTCGGGACTGTTGTTTACGGGTGAAGGTGAAACGGATGAATATGTCGACCGTCTGAGAGAAGAACATGCGTTTTTGGCAAAAAAATACCGATTGAAGCCCGTCGACGGATTTGTCTGGAAAATGGCACGCTTGCGTCCCGATAACTTTCCGCACATTAGAATTGCCCAATTCGCCGATTTGATTCACCGTTCGTCAAAATTATTTTCAAAAATACTGAAGAAAAAAGATTTGAACGATCTGAAATCGGTCTTCGATTGCAAAGTTTCCGATTATTGGCTTGAGCATTACCGGTTTGCAAAGACAAGCAGCAAAAAAGCAAAACAATTAGGGAAAAATGCGGCCGATACGATTATCATTAACACAATCGTTCCTTTTTTGTATGCTTACGGCACACTGAAAGAAAATCAAGAGTACAAAGACAGGGCGTCGGCTTTTCTCGAACAGTTGAAGCCCGAAGAAAATTCGGTCATAAAACAGTGGCACGAGCTGAATATTCCGGTTGACAATGCCGCTGACTCGCAGGCGCTGTTGCATTTGAAAAAACAATACTGTGAAGATAAAAAATGTCTGTACTGCCGCATAGGGCACAAAATTCTGAAAATGAATCATACATAAAACTATCGCTAAAATGCTTTTAAAAAAGAATCTAAAAAACATATTTTGCTTTATTGGGTGCGTGGCTATTGTTTACGCATGTGCCAATAAAGGCCCCGGTCCGACAGGAGGCCCCAAAGACGAAACTCCGCCGAGCGTGATGCGGTCGATTCCCGAAAACGGGTCATTGAATTTTACCTCGAATCAAATTCAGATTTATTTTGACGAAAACGTTTCCATCGAAAACATGACGGAAAACATCGTTATTTCGCCTCCGCAACAAAAAAATCCCGATATTCGCGCAGTCGCTAAACGTGTTTTTGTAAAATTCAACGAGGATTTGAAAGACAGCGTCACCTATTCAATCAGTTTCGGCAACGCGATTGTGGACTTGAACGAGAAAAATCCCTTGAGTGATTACGTTTTTGCTTTTTCTACAGGGAATGAAATTGATACGCTGCAAATTTCGGGAAAAATAATCAATGCCGAAGATTTGAACCCCATTTCAGGTATCATCATTGGTATTTATGAAGAGAATGCCGATTCCGTTTTTCAGAAAAAACCGTTCATGAGAATTGCCAAAAGCAATGAAGACGGCATTTTTACCATCAGCAATATTAAAGAGGGGACGTACCGGATTTTCGGATTGGGCGATACAAACAGAGACTATTATCATCAGCCGGGCGAAGGCTTGGCGTTGCACGATTCACTGATTACGCCCTCATGGACAAGGATGGAAGTGCAGGACACTTTATGGGTGGATTCGCTGACAATCGACACCGTACACACTTTTATGGCAACAAGATTTTTACCCGACGATGTATTGTTGCGCTATTTCATCGAAAACAAAAAGAGACAGTATTTCATCAAACACGAGCGGCAGAAAGAGTTTGCATTTACCTTGTTTTTCAACACCGAGCTTGCGGCGCTTCCCGAATTGAAACCCATCAATTTCGATTGGGAAAGTAAATACTTGTTGCAGAAAAACAATACGCTGGATACGCTCACCTACTGGCTGACCGATTCGCTGATTTGGAATATGGACACGTTGAAACTGGAAATGACTTATCTGAAAACAGATTCTCTTTTCAATTTGACATCGACAACAGATACAATTAAAATCGGGAAAAGGCGTGTTAGAGAAAATACACGTTCGCAGCGAAATCAAAAAAATGCCACAGCGCCACCGCCCAAAGAGCCGCTCAAATTTACGACAAACATCACATCTGTTTTTGAAATCTACAATCCGGTAATTCTCTCTTTTGATGCGCCGTTGGCGGATATTGACACCTCATTTATCCACCTGAACCAAAAAGCGGATACGTTATTTCTTCCTTTGAAATATGTCTGGACACCTGTTGACTCTACAAAAATGAAATACTCATTGGTCTATGAATGGGAAGCCGAAGAATCCTACAAACTGGACATCGATTCGGCCGCTTTTGCAAGCATCTACGGATTGATAAGTGACAAGTTGAGTTCTACATTTAAAATTCGTTCGCTGTTGGAGTATTCGACGCTGAAAATCCGGTTGAAAGAGCACAATCCGAAAGCGGTATTTCAACTGCTGGACGCCAAAGATAAGGTCATTGCCACAAAGCCGACAGAAGAAGAGTGGACGGTTTTTGAGCATATCCGTCCCGGTGATTACTATGTCCGATTGTTTGTTGACGACAATGGCAATGGAAAATGGGATCCCGGCGATTTCCGCCTGCACAAACACCCCGAAGATGTTTTTTACTATAATAAAAAACTGACGCTAAGGGCAAATTGGGAATTTGAGGAAATATGGGATGTGGACGAGTATCCCCTGCCGAAACAAAAGCCGCAAGAGTTGATTCAAAACACAGCCAAAAAGAAATGAGGGTAGCGTTTTCCTGTTTTTTTACACCAGAACGCATGCAAACATGTATAGAACGCCCTTTTCAGCTCCTGCCGAAAATATCGCCGTCACCTTTAGAGTTATATTTGCTTATTTGTAAAAAAGCAGTATATTTGCAACCGCTTTTGAAAACAGGAGCGTTATTCAAGTGAAGCGTTATTTTGGAGAGATGGCAGAGTGGTCGATTGCGGCGGTCTTGAAAACCGTTGAACCGAGAGGTTCCGGGGGTTCGAATCCCTCTCTCTCCGCTGGAAGGACTGGACAAAACCAGTCAACAAGTGGACAAAAGCCTACAAGTCAATGATTTGTAGGCTTTTTTATTTGTATTTTGTCCACTCCAAAAGACACCCAAAAGCCCCGAAAAGACACAAATTTGTGCCTAAATCGTAAGCCTTCAGTGTAAGCCTTCAGTCAAGGCCGTATTTCCGGATGGGAATCCAAGTCTGATCTTTGCGGTCAAAAACGGCAGTTATGTTTTCACTAAGCGAAACGAATACATACTATTTATGTACTCAAGGCACCGATCTGCGCAAAGGCTTTAACC
>JAIRTG010000062.1 GCA_031255055.1 Prevotellaceae bacterium | reverse complement strand
TATACAGAGAGCCGGAAAAGTACGCTCCGTTAAAGGATTGTTGACTTTTGTGTGTGGAAGACTCGCCGCGGCTTTTATTGGATTCATTTTTTAACTTAGGCCCAAACCTTAATTCGCATTATATAATATTTTCCCCGCCGGCACGGATGGATATCCGCGCCTGCGGGGAAAATACGGTTGTTCGGGCTACTTCCCTGCCGCCTGTGCGATATCGTTGTATAAATCGGTCACCGGTTCCAGTCCCACGGATATTCTGATTGTACGCTGACTGATGTCCATACTTCGGCGGGTTTCTTCGGTAAACGTACCGAAAATCGTACTGGCAGGATGAAGCGCCAGCGTCTTGTTGTCGAACAGGTTGGTTGCCCGCCGTATCAGTTTCAGTCTGTCGATAAACCGGAATGCCGCTTCGCGCGACGGCAGGTCAAACGTAAACATGGCGCCGGCATACTCTCCGAACTGACGCCGACAGATGTCGTGACAGGGATGTCCGGCCAGTGCCGGATAATTCACCGACAAAACTTCGGGAAGCTCACCCGTCTTTTTTGCCAGTTCCCGACACGTTTCCACCGCACGTCGATAGCGCACCGAAAGCGTTTCCAGTCCCGTTGTTTGCATATAGGCGACGTGTGGCGTCATACAGGCGCCGAGGTTACGATGCAGTTCCATCCGCATCTTGGCCGAGAATGCCGACCATTCTGTCCGATTGACCAAATAGCGCAACTTCTCGGAATGTTGCCAGTCGAACGAACCATAGTCAATCACCAGTCCGCCCAGCGACGTGGCGCCTCCCGATATATATTTTGTCGACGACACCACTTCAATGTCAACGCCGAAATCGGCGGCACAAAATACCGTAAACGGTACAATCGTCGTATCGGCAATCAACGGCACGCCGTGCGTTCTACAAACGGCGGAAAGTGCACGGAGATCAGCGATTTCCATTTGCGGATTTGTGATTATTTCGAGAAAAAGCGCACAGGTATTTTGGTCGATGCACGCCTCCGCTTCGGCGGGATTTGTCAGGTCGCAGAACCGGGTTTCAACGCCGAAAGCTTTCAGCGTAGCCGTAAAGAACGAATATGTATTGCCGAACAGGTGGGGCGAAGTCACGATATTGCATCCGCTGTATGCGACGGTCATCATCGTATTGGCGATTGCCGCCATGCCCGAATTGAACGATATGACTGCGGCGGCATTGGTGACGCTTTTCACCCGGTTTTCAAAATGGCGGACGGTAGGATTGCTTATCCGCGAATAGACATGTTCGGGCGATTTCCCCGTAAAGGCCGCCTCCATTTGCGCAGCGGTTTCAAAATCGTATGCCACCGCGTGATAGACCGGCATCGTTAAAGCGTTATAGGGATCTTTTTCCGGATATGCTTCGTGAAGCAGTTTTGTTTCGTTCGACAGGTTGTTGCAGTCTTCTTTTTTCATACGATTTATTGTTTATTGTTTACTATTTATTGTTTGTTATTTATTGTCCATTGAACAATCGGTTTGTTTCCGGTACTGATTTTTCAAACGGCCGGTAAAAGTAGTTATAAATTAGTTGTTTTTGAAATGTTTTGTTACAATTTGCGCGTACACTCCATTGTTGGGAACGAAAGGAGACTGCGAAAGTCGTCCGTAAGCGACAAGGTTCACAACTTCCACCGGAGCAAAAAGCGGATGTCTGTTTTTCTGTTTCCTTGGATTTGCTCATTTCCCGAACCGATAACATCCCGGTCGTCCGCATAGACGGTTTGCGCAATTTTGAACCAAAAGGAGATATTTTCATTCGGCTCATAACGGACAGTCAGATAATACCTGTTTCCTATGCCGTAATACACCGGTATCGAAAAAGCATAAAGAATATCCTTTTCGTACGCATAAATCCGGTTATCATAGTTTTCGGCGTCGAAAACACGAAAGCTGAAATCCATTTTCAGCGGAATTTCGGCAAACGAATAACTGATGTCCTGTATCGCGTTGACGCCATACGTCCAACGACCGTTTCCGGCTTTTTTAACAACATTTCCCTCAACGATATTTTTAAACCCGAATCGATGATAAGTATAATTCAAATTATACCTCAAGCTCAGTTTTTCATTCGGTGCAATTGAAGGCAATATCGTTTCGGCACCCGAAACATTTTGCATTTTTGACTTATAGCGGAATCGCCAAAACATATTCAAATCGCGTTTCGGCGCATAATCGGCCTGCAACAACACATCGTTTCCCGACGAGGGCGCGTCGATGCCATATTTTATCCACGGAAAATAAAAACTGTCGGCGTAAAAAGAAAATTTCCAGTAGCGGAACGGACGGATTTCGCTCCCGAGATAAACCCCCCGCTCGTTGTTTATCCGCGACGTCTCGGAGAGCGATTTCGCATAAAAAGTATCATATCCGACAGCGTAATAGCGATAGACAGCCACCAGACTCAGACGGGATATCGGACTGTAGAGCGCTCCGTTGACTGTTGCAAAAGCGCCGTCGGCAGTCACGGCCGATTCGCCGAAAAAATTCAGTTTGTGCAGGCGCAGGCGATAATGGATACCGCCTGTTGTCTGTCTGTTTCCCGAAAAATAGAACCGGTTATACGGACTTCCGTCAGGCGTAAGTCGGTGATTCAGCCGTGTATGCACAAGCGTTGCACCTATTTGAAACTTATTTTGAGTGAATGTCAGGTTACCGCCTGCCAGTTGATGGTTCACCGTCTGTTTTTTATTCAGTTCGCTTTCCGTCCGGTGCAGACCTGTTTTGTAGATACTTGGGAATTTGCCGTCGGCGGTATCCCCGTCAATCATTTTGTTTGAATAAAAGGCGGTTAGTTCCATTTTTCCCAAGCTGACGGTGACGCCCGCACCGCGAAAATAATCGGCCTCGCCTGTCGAACCGTATTTTTTCAGCCCCGCGTTTCGGGGCAATACGTTCAATACATACGCCGATTTTCCCATAACGAAATCACTGCGGAGCGTCAATCCCTGTCCGAAAGAGGCACGAAAATCGCCCAAAACAACCGTTTTCACCCGTCCCACATTATTTATCCGCACATAGCCCGAAAGGAAATCATACCCTTTCCGCTCACTGCTCCAAAACGGCTCACCCGCATCTTTTTCGGCCGTCAGACCTGCTTGAAGATAGTTTTTGTAACCGTATTTATATTTTAGCGAATGATAAAGGCTGTTTCCCGAATATGCTTTAGCGCCGGATGCGTCTTTCAGATAGCCTTTTTTCCGTTCCATACTGTTATCGAACCGCGCCAGCACTTCGTTTTTCCCGTACATCAACATTTCGCGCCAATACCATTTTTGTTCTCCGGCCTGTTTTTGTTCAATGTCCGTAAAAGGAAGCAGCCGACGAATATCGGTCATATCCAATCCCTCGATAAGTTGCAATTCGTAGATCGTCTGAATATTTCCGTAATAATAACGGTATGCGAGAATATTCTCCACCTGCACGGCCGACAAAAAAGGCAGGCGTTCCAATTCTTCCCTTGTTGCGGTATTCAGTTGTATCGGATATTGATAGAAAAACAGCAGTTCGCTGTAAAAATCCTCATAATCCACCTCCTCTTCCGACTCTTCGGCATACTGTTCAAACATATCCGCAATAATTTGTTCGGCAGTCGAAACCGGTTCCTGTGCGTCCGCAAGCGCAATCGGGACGAAACAGAAAACACCTGCGATCAATGCCTTTTGAAGCCATCGTGTGTATGTTAGATTGACGGGAAACATGGTTATTTTAGAGTTGAGGCGTCGTTCGGCGGTCTATTTTTTCATATTGTGTCTGATGCCGACGGAGGGCGAAATGCCGAGAATCGGATGAACCTCGCAATTAAAATCCAGATGAAACCGGTTCAGGTACAGGCCTATTCCGCCCGCACCCGCCAGGTAATCATTGGCCGCCAGACCCAGTTTAAAGTTCACCTTATTCAGAATCAGGTATTCAAAACCACACGCAAAACGGTAAGCGCTTCCGACCACCCTGTCGATTTGCGCCCGCCACACAAATTCGTCGGTAACGTCGTGTTCGACGCCGATGCTAAAAAGCGAAATGATTTTTTTTGTAGCATATTCGGTTTTGATAGCCGTCTGAAACGGATTAAAGGTTTCAAATCCGATTGTAAATTTCGGTGTCATGCGAAACATCAATCCGGGTTGAGCCAGCAACGCGCCTTTGTAGCAATTATCCTGAGAAAAATAGGCCGACAAATAGACGAAACGCAGGCCGATAGAAAATTTATCGGAGAAATTGCGTGCGAATCCAACTCCCACAAGCAGTTCGTGATAGAGCGAATAGCCGAAATAGGCCAGCGACAAGTCGGCATTAATCGGGTCAGTGTGAATAAGCGCCTGAGCCGAATTGAGAGACAGTTCGTTGATAATATATTTGTTTTCATATTGATACGCGAACGACGTTTGTTCCGCGTAAGCGATACCCGAAGGATTTTTGAAGATATTGATTGAGCGTCGATCGGCAACGGAAGTACCGGCGATGCCGATCGAAGAGGGGATACCGTTGTATATTTGTGGGAACAAGTGCCGATGGAGTGTCAGCAATGCAAAAAGAAGCAATAGTCTTTTCATATTCGCGGATGCGGTTGTCTTTTGGAAGATGATATTGATTTATGAGTCGACATTAATGCCCAAATGTATCGCTTTTGTTTGAAACATCAAACATTTCGGCATAAAATTTTATTTTTCGTTTTCACACAGCCTGCCGTAGCCCCCGTACTCCACGCTGCTGAATGTTTAGTGTTTAATGATTTGCCGGTTCACCATGTTTAACCATTAATCACTAACGGCGGTCTTCCTTGAAGAAAGAGAAAGAGAAAGAGAAAGAGAAAGAAAATTTAGGGGGGGAAGTCTCCCCCTCGCTTCAGCCCGCCTTCGGCGGTCTTCCGCTACCCCCTCTTCGGGGCGCTGCCCCGCAACGCCCCGAAGATAGTGATTAGTGTTTAGTGATTAGTGATTAATGATTAATTGTTAATTATGCGAATTAAGAGTTGAAAATTCGATAAAAAGAATGCTGACAATCAGCAAAAAAAGTTCTTTAAAAATTTGAATATATCCGTGGATGTCAGTATCTTAGAGGATTATATACCAAAATATTCTCTAATCATGACACCCACAGATAATAAGACAAAGTTAGTGAAAATATATTGTTATGTATGCGAAGTGTACGAAAAAAAGTTAAAGTATCTTTGTCAGCGTT
>JAIRTG010000156.1 GCA_031255055.1 Prevotellaceae bacterium | reverse complement strand
ATGCGAAATGCTCGTTGCTATCGGTACTTTTGCTATTGTGCATACAGGTTCAGGCTCAGGAGGGCTTTACGGTGAGAGGCGTGGTGAAAGACGCCCAAAATGAACCTGTCATAGGCGCCGCCGTCAGAGAAAGCGGACGGTTGAGTTCGGGAACCATTACCGATGCAAACGGTGAATTTACGTTCAAGGTGAGCGCTCCCAATGCTACGCTTTTGATAACCCATTTGGGAATGACGGACATAGAAGTAAGCATCAACGGCAGGGTGCGGCTCGACGTCGTTATGGAAGAAGACCGGATTGCGTTGGACGAGGTAGTCGTTACCGCTTTGGGCATCAAACGACAGACAAGGGCGTTGGGTTATGCGGTCACTGAGGTCGGAGGAGATGCGGTGACGGCAGGACGGGAATCGAATATGATTCAGGCGCTTTCGGGAAAAGTGGCCGGCGTTGACATCTCGACTACCAGCGGAGGCCCTTCCGGTTCCACCCGCGTGATTATACGCGGTAATTCGCAACTGTCGGGTTCCAATCTGCCGCTATACGTGATCGACGGTATCCCGATGGAAAACACCCAGTTGGGAAGCGCCGAAAAATGGGGAGGATACGATTACGGCGATGGGTTGGCCTCGATCAGTTCCGACGACGTGGAATCGATCTCGGTACTAAAAGGAGCCTCTGCCGCCGCATTGTACGGCTCAAGAGCGGCCAACGGCGTCGTACTCATTACGACCAAATCGGCGAAAAAGGACGATTTCAGCGTCGATGTTTCTTTCAACGTCAACTCGGTGATGTTGGGCACTTTTTTCGACGATTATCAGCGCGAGTACGGACAAGGCAGGGAGGGACGGCTGACGACGCAATATACCGACGCCAGAACATCGACTCAAACGGCATGGGGCGCCAAATTAGACCCGACGCTCACCGTCCCCATCTACAACGGAGACATCAAACCGTACGGCAATGTGAACAACAACATCCTGTCGTTTTTCCGTACAGGGATTACGACCACCAATTCAATCGCCGTATCGAAAGGGAGCGACAGCAATAATTTCCGCCTTTCTTTCTCCGACATGAGAAATTGGGACATCGTTCCGGGTTCGGATATGTCGCGGACGACGTTTATGTTTAAAGGGTCATCCGACCTCACGCCGAAACTGAATGTGGAGGCCAGGGCAAATTATTCTATCGAAAACGTAAACAATCGTCCCGCCCTGTCCGACCACCCCAACAACATCGGAAACGCATTGATAGGGCTGGCGCCGAATTTCGACCAACAGTGGCTTGCAACGGGTTACAAAGATGAATACGGCCGCTACAATCAATGGAACGGCAATGAATATCGCCTGAATCCGTACTGGGTCATACATGAAATGATCAATTATTCGACAAAGAACAGGGTGATGGGACATATTCAATTCCGGTACGACATATTGCCCTGTCTGACGTTGCAAGCGCGTGCCGGTACTGACTTTTATAAATTCAGGGTGACCGAATTTACGCCAATGACAACGCCGGGAAAACAGGCCGGAGAAATGTTGGAAAGAAGTATTGATGTGTCGGAAACTAATTTTGAGGCGATGCTTCGGTTTTATAAGCGGATGAATAATTGGGATCTTTCGGCCTTTATCGGCTCCAATATTATGCAATACCGCAACGAGGCGTTTATCAATAAAGGGATGGGACAGATCGATGCCAATCTGAAGTCGATCATCAATTATGTTGACAATACGCTTGAACAAAATTTGTACAGGAAACAGATTAACTCGGTCTTCGGAGCTGTCAATGTAGGGTATAAAGATTATGCGTTTTTGGATTTCACATTGCGCAGAGACCGCAGTTCTACGGTGAAAGACCCCTATATTTACCCGTCCGTATCGGGAAGTTTTGTATTTTCAAGCTTTTTCGAAATAGAGCAGACCGCCTTGTCATTTGGTAAAATACGGGCGTCGTGGGCGAAAGTCGGCGGCGATACCAATCCGTATATGCTGGATTTATTATACGGCCTGCGAAATTTCACCTTACAGGGAATGCCTTTGGGACAGGTGTCATCGTACAGCATCCCGGCCGAACAGTTGAATCCTACATCTACCTATTCCTACGAAATCGGGTTTGATGTCCGGTTCTTTAAAGACCGTCTGGGGCTGGATTTCGGTTATTATAATACAAATACGGTTGACCAGATATTATTTTTACCGATTTCAAAGACCGCCGGTTATGAACAATCCACCATCAATGCGGGACGGATAACCAATAGCGGTATCGAAGTTTCCCTGTCGGGAAAACCGGTACAAACGAAAAATTTCACTTGGTCATCGGCGCTCAATCTGGCGAAGAACACCAATCAGGTCGTTGAGCTTCACCCCGAAAGTCCCAATTACGAACTGGCTTCGGCAAGATGGGCGCAGGCCTCCATTTATGCAATGGAAGGCGAGGCGTACGGCGTGATAGTGGGACAAAAATTTGCAAGAGACCCTAACGGAAATGTCATATTCGAAAACGGTATGCCGACCTATGACGGGCAACTGTCCGTACTCGGTAACGGCAATTACGACTTTACGATGGGATTCTCTAATCATTTCACATATAAAGGGTTCGATTTAGGTGTATTGTTGGATATGAAGTGGGGGGCTGATATTTACTCAATGAGTGCAATGCAAGCGCATACCAATGGGACGTCGAAGAATACGCTTGAAGGGCGTAAAGAATGGTATGAATCGGAAGAAAATCGGCTGTCGGAAAATATTTCCATCGCCGACTGGACGCCGACCGGAGGATACATCGGAAAAGGTGTGATGAACATCGGCACGGACGACAATCCGGAATATGTACCCAATGACATTCCTGTAAATCCGCAATCGTATTGGAACAATATCTACAATAACACCCCGGAGCCTTTCATTCGGGATGCTTCGTACATCAAGCTGCGGGAGCTTACTTTCAGCTATGCTTTGCCGGCAAAGATATTGGCAAAAACATTCATCCGTTCGGTGTCGGTAACGGCTTACGGAAGAAACCTTTGGGTGATCTATTCCAATTTGAGCAACATAGACCCTGAATCGAACTACAATAACGGCAACGGACAGGGATTTGAATACGGTTCTTTGCCCACAAGAAGAACTTTCGGATTAGGTGTAAACATTAAATTCTAAAACAACAGACGTATGAAAAAATATAAAGTATTATGTTTAATCGGCTCCATCGTGTTTTTCTTTGGATGTACCGATTTTAATGATTTGAATACAGACCCGACGAAATCAACAGATATGGATCCTCGATTGATGATTCCGACGGTGCAAATGCGCCAGTCTGAAAACCATCAGGAGTGGGCGCGTTATTTATCGTATCCGGCAGGATTTATGAATCAATGGACAGGCTATTGGGGTACTATCGAATACGGAGGGCGCGGTCAGCGCTACGGCAACTACATGGAACAAATGTGGGTGTCCTATTATCCGATTATCATCAGAGATGTAGTGGACATTGTACACCGGACGAGCGATGTTCCCGAAAAAAGCAATCTGAATGCCATCGGTAGAATACTGAAGGTACAATGTTTTCATAAATTGACGGATTTTTACGGCGACATACCTTATTTCGAGGCCGGGATGGGCGCCATTTCCGGAGTCATCAGGCCGAAATATGATAAGCAGGAGGATATTTACAAAGACCTTTTGAAAGAACTTGCCGAGGCTTCGGAACAGTTAGACCCTGCGGGCGATGAGATTACGTATGACCTGTATTACGACGGCTCTATTCTTCAATGGAAAAAATTTGCCAATTCATTGCGTTTACGCATTGCGATGCGATTAATCAAAGTCGATCCGGCATTGGCTCGTCAGGAAGCCGAGAAAGCTATTGCGGCAGGCGTGTTCGAGTCGAACGACGATATTTGCTATGTAAAACACGAGAATACTCAAGTGGACTCTTCGGGCGAAGGTAAACAAAATGGGTTGGCGGCCCGCTTGTCTGTACCCGAAGACCCTGCAAACAACACATTCAGAGTTGCCCGTGAATTGGTAGAAACAATGGAAAACGCAAAAGATCCGAGATTGCTATACTATGCAGGTTCGTATTACAACGATCCCTCTCGCACGGACATTACGGCAACAATAAGGGCGCTAAAAAATTCGTATGCGGAAATGGCGCTTCCGGCCCAAAATTTTTCGTGGGACGATGGAATATGGGAACCTGCCGTGACAATAGAAATCGGCGGACGGAATGTGACAATCGACCATAATCAACAACGCCTGCAACCGTCAAAATACATAACGGCTTTAGATGCGCCTTATATCCATATAAGCTACGCAGAAGTTAAATTCTTGATGGCAGAGGCCGCTGTGAGAACATGGAACGTAGGGGGTGGCGATGCTCAATCACATTATGAAGAAGCGCTTGATGCAGCCGTCAGACAATGGAGTCTTTTTGGCGTAAGTAATTTTGACGAGGACGCGATAACGGCATTCGTTGATTTCAACAGATTGAAGTCGGGTGAAGAGTTGATGCAGATAAACACACAGTTGTGGGTATTGCATTTTCTTGACCCGATAGAAACTTGGGGAAACTGGCGAAGAACCGGAATGCCCGATTTGAAATTTAAAAACGTAGAACCGGGCAAAAATAATACAAACGGACAATTCCCCCGCCGCTTGGAATATCCGCTTGAAGAGCAGATGAAAAATAAAGAAAATTTGGATGAAGCCATTGCTCGTATGGGTGGAAAGGATGACTGGACGAATCGCGTGTGGTGGGATAAGGAATAAATACAAGACGGCAATAACAATAAAATAAAAAAAATTATCGTATGAAAAAAATAAAAGATCTATTATTTATACTTGCTCCGCTATTTCTCTTTTTTTCGTGCGGAAGCGATAGCGCCGATAATCCGGTATTCGGGGAATCGGATGTGCCCCGGATTTATATAGACTGGCAAAAAGATATGGTTTTTTCAACAGGAGACACGATCAGGTTATACCCCGAAATATCGCCTGCTGACGGTGCAACCTATATTTGGACATTGGGAGACAAGGTGATTTCGACGGAAAAAACACTGGAGTATGAAATCACAGAGTTCGGAGAATTTGTCCTGCGTTTTGAAGTGGCAAGAAACGGCGTAAAAAATCATCGAATGGCCAATTTGGTCATTGCGAAACCGTTTGTTCCGAAAACATACACCAAGCGGTCGGTTGCATTTTTGAGTATTAACGGCAGTGTGTCCGACATTCAGTGGGACGAGGTCACGCATGTAATCCTCACGTCGTCTGTCGTTCAGCAGAGCGGTGCGCCTAATTTTGAATTTGAAAACGGCCCGAATATCAGTGCGCTTATCACAACGGCCCACAACAATGGTATTTATGTGTTGATGGATTTTTCGGGCGCTTTGGGCAGTTATGTAAGCGGTGCGACGGTATATGGAAGCTATGATTTTTACAATGCCGCGATAAGTCCGACAGTAAGGCAGGATTTGATAAACGAGATGCTTCGGTTTGTAAATACGAATGGGTTCGATGGGATCAATATTTACATGGACAAAGCGTCCGAAACCGGCGTTTTTGATAATCCGGCGGCGTTGAGGGAATTTTATGAGGAACTTGCCGCACAAGCTCCCGAAACAACCGATAGAGGCGACTTTCTACTCACAATGTCGATGGTAGCCGGTGGGACAAGAAGCGCTTTGGATGAGGTAGTGACTGTTCCTGAATACGACTGGATCAATATCTTAGCGTTTGGAGGAGAAGACCTTATTCCGGGGCCTCATGCGTCCTTTTGGATGTTTACAGATAATATCGACTACTGGACAGGAAAAGGAATTGGAAAAGAAAAAATAAATCCGGTAGCGCCGGCTTTTGGCCTTCGATATTTTGGCGATATAAGTGAATATACTTGGGGAAACCTTTGGCAGTTTACAGAATACAGAGGATACAGGGCGATATGTGATGAATATCCCAACGCACATGAAACAAACAATATAAATGTTGACAATGGGTTGTTCTACGATGGTTTGAATGAAGTGAAAGCGAAAGCCGAATATATTGTCAGCCAAGATTATGGTGGAATGGGATTGTGGTCTGTCGAAAATGACAGTAAGGACGCCGCCAAATCTTTGATGAAACAGATAAACGCTTCATTGGGCAATTAACGGCCGATTCATTTGGGAGGTCGAGAGGCTGTCCTGTAAAACCGGGGCAGTCTCTTTTTCTGTTTTTGCAAAACATTTATGTACATTTGCACCTGAATATTTTATGGCTTTTTCCGATAATTATTTCATTCGTTATCCGAACCTGCCCGCGTTTTATCCCGCGAAAGCGGACGATGGCTTAGGTATAATCGTTGTCATTCCGTGTTATGACGATGAGCATATTTTTGAGACGCTCTTGTCACTGGAACGTGCGGATGCGGCCGGCACAGGCGTCGAAGTGATTGTCGTTGTTAATTCGGGTGAACAAACGCCGGAACACATCGTATCGAAAAATAAGGCGGTTTTTGTTCGTCTTGAGAAAGAAAGGGCACAGCATCACTATAAAAACTTCGCGCTTTTCCCGGTATTAATTGAGAACATTCCCCGTAAAAAGGCAGGAGTCGGCTTTGCACGCAAAACGGGCATGGATGAAGCCGTCCGCCATTTTGCCGCTATCGACAAGTCCGATGGCGTCATTGTATCGCTGGACGCCGATGCTTTGGTCGAAAAGAATTATTTCAGAACGATTGAAAATATACGCCAAACGGAGCCAAAAACGAATGGATTTGTTTTTCAGTTTCAGCACGATTTTGATACCGGAAAATATTCATCCGAAATAATTGCAGCGTGCAGGCTCTACGAAACGTATCTGCGTTATTTCCGGCTGGCGCTGAAAACGGCCGGTTTCCCGTATGCCTACCACACAATCGGCTCATGCTTCGCTGTGAGAGCGCAGGCCTATACGAAAGTTGGCGGGATGCCCTCGAAACAGGGAGGAGAAGATTTTTATTTCTTACAGAAGCTGGCAAAGATGACGGTTGTGAAACAGTTGAATGAGGTGTTGGTCTATCCTTCGCCGAGAATTTCCGAAAGGGTTCCGTTTGGAACAGGGCCGAGCGTAAAGAAAATAATAGCAGGGAACACGTATCCGGTGTATAATTTTCAACTGTTTCTGCTGTTGAAAGGTTTTTTCGACGGATTTGGCGATTGTTACGAAAGTGTGCAGTTTTCAAAAATTCCGGTTGAAATCATTTTGTTTACCGGAGAAGAAAACATCATCCGGCTAATAGCAGCATGTCGCAATCACAGCAGCTCAAAGGCTAACTTTATAAAGCGCATGTTTACGGTTTTCGATGCCTTTTTCGTAGTGAAATTTTTAAATTCTTATGCAAACGGCAGCGCTTTTCCTCCCGTAGAACTGAAAGAAGCCGCGCTTGATTTGTTGAATCACATTGCGCCCGACAGAGATTACACAAGCGAAAACTTGTACCAAACCCTTTTGGATATTGATCTAAAAAAGAGGGTCGGGCCGGAATGTTTGGGATGAATAAATTTGCTTGCGGCGGATTTGATGTCTGCCAACCGTCAACCGCTAAAAAAAGTGGTATGCTATCCTCCCGGACGGCATACCACATACTACAAACCAGACTCACATGAATCAAGGCTTCATGCGTTCCCTTTCTAGTTATTCAGCTTCATATTCTCTATTCACAGCTTTTAGTTTTTATTTATTGCTTATTCTCTTTTCCGGAGCGAGAAAAGGGTAGATTTCCCCGCTACAGCTATCTGTAGGGCTTCAATTCCTGTGCCAACTCAGGGGCTTGTCGTGCCGGGATTTGGGCGCTTGAAGCGGAAGAATCAAATAATGCACCAAAAATAGGCCGCTGTTTCCGTGCTGTTGGGTGTTGAAGAAATTGTTTGTCTGCCTGTTATGGGAGTTGAAGGGAGAGAGTATCAGCCTGTCGGCTATCGAGGAGCGATATTCAATCAAATTTTGATTATCTTCAGATTGCGCTTTCAGGGGAGAAGTCTGTCAGGGTGTAGCGTCTTTTTCTGTTGAAGTAAGTGATGACTTAGACGCAAAAAAAAGAGGATGTCTCGTTTGAAACATCCTCTTTCGGCAGTATCAACTTACTATTCTCACGGATTATTTGATTCCTAATTTAGTTTTTACAAGCTCGGTAATATCCTGAACATCTTTTCCGCTATAAAGCACGCTTTGAGACGAGAGGTCGAAAATATATGAGAAAGCATTTTCGTTTCCTATCTCATCAATTGCCTTTTTGATTTTTTCAATAACAGGCACCAACAATTCTTGTTGTTTTTTTTGTAAATCCTGACTCGCCTGTTGGTTGAACGTCATAATACGCTGTTCCATTTCGGCAATTTCGCCTTGTCTTACCTGTTTGATACTCTCGTGCATTGTTGCCTGCTTTTCCTGATATTCGGTTATTTTCGCATTGTATTCTTCACGAAGTTTCAGCAATTCATTTTCATAAATTGTTCCCAATTCACCTACTTCTTTTTCGATTGTTGCGATTTCGGGCATTGCCATCAATATCTCCTGTGAATTTACATGTCCGAATTTAGGAGTTTGAGCTGTTACGGCAATACACGGAATTGCAAACAGCGCGACTAATAATAATTTTTTCAACATAGTGTTTTTATATTTAACAGTTTCTTTATTAAAGCCCACAAATTTAAACAATTAATTGGAATAGCCCAATTTTTTTAATACCGCATCGCTAATATCTATCTTCGGCGTTGAATAAATAACGCTCACTGCCGAAGTGCGATCGAGCACCAAATCTAAGTTTTGTTCCCGGCTGATTTCCTGAATGGCATTAAAAATTTCATCCTGTATCGGCTTCATCAGGCTTTCGCGTTTTTTAAACAGCTCTCCTTCCGGTCCGAAATAGTTCCTTTTCAGTTCTTGGGTTTCTTTCTCTTTTTGGATGATTTCCTCTTCACGGCTTGCCTTCTGGTCTTCCGACAGGAAAATCAGTTCCGTCTGATAGTCCTTATAAAGCTTCTGCACTTCCTGCATTTTTTGCTCAATTTCACTCCGCCATTGACGCGACACAAGATTTAACTGTTCTGTGGTTGATTCATACGAAGGAATATTTTTCATAATATATTCCATGTCAACCATTGCAAATTTTTGAGCAAAACCTGATACTGTTATGCTGCAAAAAATAATAATTGTAACGAATAATTTTTTCATAAGCGCTTTGTATTTATTTGTAAGAACTTATATTGCAAAATTTTTGCCAATATATTTTTTATGTTTGTTTTAAGTTTTCGCTTTATTGTAAAAATAGCCTATAAATCCTGTCCCAGTACAAAATGGACACGGCTTCCTCCGCGTTCAAAAACAGATTGCGAAGTCTGTACCTTATCAAAACCGTATGCCCAATCAATTCCAAGCAGTCCGAACATCGGGAGAAAAACACGGACGCCGACGCCGGCAGAACGTTTTAAATCAAACGGACGGTAATCTCTTATGTCGGAAAAACTGTTTCCGGCTTCGGCAAAACCCAACAGCCAGATTTGAGTCGACCCCTCCAATAATACAGGATAACGCAGTTCAACAGTGTATTTGCTGTAAACATAACCACGCCTCAAGCCATTCTCAATCGGCGTCACAGTGTTGGCATTATATCCGCGCAAGGAGATATATTCCATTCCATAGCTTGTCCATGCCGTCATACCGTCGCCGCCTACGTTGAAAGTCTCGAACGGCGATTTGAGATCCTTGTTATAATGTCCCAGATAACCGAACTCCACACGCCCCATCAGCACAAGCTTATCATCATTTGAAAGCGGCGTGAAGGTTTTTGCATTGAATTTCCATTTGTGATATTCGGGGTACTTATATTTTTCCTGATCCGTCAGGTTCGGATTTGAATAATCCTTTTTGGAGAACAGCGAATAAGGAGGCGTAATTTGCAATCCCAAAGAAAATGACGACCCGCGCCTTGTATAAATAGGATTATCAATGGAATTACGGGAGATGTTCAGATTAAAGCTCAGGTTGTTGTACACACCATCAGACATCGGATAAGTGCCATAAAACCAGTCGCTCAATTTATATCTCTGGAACGAAAACTCTCCGTAAAACGTAAAATAGTCATCCGGCCAATCCAGACGTTTTCCGTAACCGATAGACGCGCCAAAAGTTCGCATATATGTTTCGGGGTCAAATTCCGGCAGATAATAGTCGTTATAATAGCTGTTGCCACCATAATAACCACCGTAACTGTAGGGATTATTATAGTAGTTGTTATAGTAATTGTCGTTATACCGTTTGCTTATACCGGTCTGATTGGCAAAATAAATGGCCGTAGAGAGCGAGTTGGGACGTTTGCCACCCAGCCACGGCTCCAAAAACGAAAGGCTTACCGAAGAGTATTGCCTACCGTTTGTCCGGACATTCACCGTCAGTGTCTGCCCTTCTCCCTGTGGTACGATCCGGTACGATTCGGGTTTGAACAGGTTCTGGATGGCGAAGTTACTGAATTTCAATCCTACGCTACCGACAATCCCTGTTGCTCCCCATCCGATGGAAAATTCAAACTGGTCGCTTCCTTTTGTTTCCAGATTGAAGTTGACGTCCACAGTGCCTTCCGCCTCATTGGGCTGAATGTCGATTGCGTTCGGACTGCCGAGTTTTTCCTCATCAAAATGCTTCATTTGAGCCATCTCACGCACAGACCGGATGATGTTCGACTGGCTGTACAACTGTCCGGGACGGATGTATAACTCGCGGCGGATAACATGTTCATACATGCGAGTATTGCCGTATATCCCGATTTTGTTGATTGTGGCCGGTTTGCCCTCATAAATACGCATCTCAATATCAATGGAATCTCCGTCTATCATCACTTCGACCGGTTCGATGCTTGAGAACAAGTATCCGCGGTCCTGATACAGTTTGGAAACAGCGTCCTGATCTATTTCGAGCCGGTCCATTAACAGCTTGTGGTTATATATATCCCCTTTTTCTATCCCCAGTACATCATCAAGGTATTCATACGGATAGATGGTGTTACCAATCCATTTGATATTTCTGAAATAATACTTTTCGCCCTCGTCAACAGTGATATGCACGCTGACGGACTTATCATCGTAGGGCACAACGCTGTCTGTCACAATATAGGCATCGCGATAGCCTATCTCATTGTATTTTTCGATAAGCGTGACTTTATCCTTTTCATACTCTTCCTGTACAAACTTCTTTGTCCTGAAGATATTTCTCCAGTTGTTATCATTTGTTTTTTTCATCACGCGGTTGATTTTATTGAACGTCAACGCATCGTTTCCCGTGACGATGATTTTTTTGACTCTCGTCTTGAGCTTTTTATTTACCTCGACGTCCACTATTACATACCCCGGCTTTTGCGGATCATCCTTTTGATAAACGGCAACGTCGGCGTTAAGGAATCCTTTTTCGTGCATAAAACGTTCGATAACCGTTTTTGCACGGTCTGATATGTTCGGCGTGATTTGGTTACCCACCGTCAGCCCCAATTTGGGCTGCAACTCGTCCGACTCGCTTTTCTTGAGTCCGTTGAAGTTTATTTCGGAGATACGCGGGCGCTGTTGCAGTTCGATATGCAGCCACACTTTACGGTCGCTGACGGTCACCTTTTGCACATGTATTTTCACGCGACTGAACAGGCCCTGCGTCCAAAATCTTTTGACGGCTGCCGTTATCTGGTCTCCCGGAATTTCGATAACATCGCCTATCGAGAGACCCGAAAAGCCGATAAGCACAAAATCCTCATAATGCTCCGCGCCGGAAACGGTAATCCCCGCTATTTCGTATTTCTGAGGCCTGCCGTAGTCAACATCCAAGTTATAAATGGTGTCATTTTGCTCGATAGTTTGTGCCGATACTTGAGTAAACAAGAAAAGTAAAAGGGGAAGTATGAATGTTTTTTTCTGCATAATCGAATGATAAGTCGTCTGTATAATCTTATTTGTTTATTTGCCGAAACGCCGTTCTCTGTTCTGATAATCAACAATGGCCTGATAAAAGTCTTCTTTCCTGAAATCGGGCCAGTGTTTTTTTGTAAAATATAATTCCGAATAAGCCAGTTGCCATAATAAGAAATTGCTGATACGTTCTTCGCCGCTTGTCCGGATCATCAAATCCGGATCGGGAATCGACTTTGTCGTCAATGCGTCCGAAAAGACCTGTTCGTCAATCTCTTCAACCCGTATTTTTCCGTCCAGCAATGCCTGTCCGATGGTTTTAGCGGCATTAACAATTTCCCAGCGTGATGAATAACTCAAAGCCAGCACAAGACTCAATCCTGTGTTTTTTGCCGTTTCGCCGATACATTTCTGCAATTTACCGCGTGCATTCAGCGGCAGCCTCGACAGATCGCCTATCGTAAGTAAACGGACATTGTTTTTATTTAGAGTGGGTGTTTCCTTTTCGATTGTATCCACCAGCAGTTCCATCAGCGCATCGACTTCTTTTTGAGGCCGACCCCAGTTCTCGGTCGAAAAGGCATATAATGTCAGGTAATCAATCCCGGTTTCGGCTGCCGCTTCGGTTGTTTCTCTCACCGAAACAACACCGTTCTGATGTCCGTAAATACGCTCGTAACCACGTTCTTTTGCCCATCGCCCGTTGCCGTCCATGATAATGGCGATGTGCTTCGGCAGGCAGTTTTTATCGATCAAGTTTTTGGAAGAAGGCATATTCCACAACAAATTTCAATTATATTCTATAAGTTATCTCGAAACATCGTTACAGTTACACGGCTTTTTCAGAAAGTCGAATGTTATTGCGAGTTTCAACGACGATAGCAAATCATTATTCAAAAAATTAGACCCGTTGTTGCGTGCATCGTTTAATACGGCAACGCTCTCCAACCGGTCTGACATAAGCAACTGATTATCGAACTGTATATTTAGGTTCAATCTGTGCGTCAATTTAAGTTTTACTCCCACCCCAAACGAAACTGAAGGGCGAACTGTCGCAGTGCCTTCATACCCGAAACCATTTACGCCAAAACCGGCAAAGATATATGGCGAAAACTTTTTCCCGTTGCGTTTGTAGGGGTCTTGCGTCAAATCAAAGAAATTAAATTCTCCGCACACTTGGATGTTATTTATTCGATTGTCGAAATCGACTTTATTATTTTCAACTAAATAATTTCCACTCACATTTGTCAAATACCACTCTCCGCGAATCGCCACCCGATTATTGAAACGATACCGGATAAGAGCGCCAAAGGCTCCGTCAAAATATTCATACACATTTGCGTCGTTCACCGACGATGAAATGCCCCCCGAAACGCCTATTTCCATCAGGTATTCATCTTCGTTTTGTCCGAAAGCGGGAGTTGTAACCAAACCTAAGAGCGCAAGAATTACCGGTAAGTTATGTTTTTTATGTTTACTCATTTCTCCATTCATTAATTTACCGGTATATAAACGTAGTTCTTATGCTAAAATTTTGTTTTAGAACACAAAAAAACAGTGGCAAAAGTAGTCATTATCTTTTAACGGCAAGTGTACGGGATATTCTCGGCATGTTTATTTAACAAAGTTTGCGGAAATAGTATGACTTCTTATGGAATCGCCGGAAAACAACAAAAAAACATTAATGTACGCCGCCGTTGCTACAATAAATTCCATTGCAAAAGGGCTTCATATTCCATCAGGCGCATGTTTTTTGCTTCTTCGGCGGTTTTGTCCGCATATCCGCACAGGTGCAAAATTCCGTGAATAATCACCCTGTTGAGTTCCTCTGTGAACGGGGTTTCGAACGTCTCCGCATTCGACCTGACGGTGTCGATACTGATAAAAATATCGCCTGCAATCCTGTTGTGTTCGCTGTAGTCGAATGTGATTATATCCGTATAATAATCGTGGTGGAGGAATTGGTTATTAACTTCCAATATCCGCTTGTCGGAGCAAAACAGATAGTTGATGTCGCCTGTTTTCTTTTGATAGCGGCTTGCGGTATTTTTTATCCATCGGATTGTCTTCGCGACATCCATCCGAGGCATTGCTGTATCTTCGTGTTGGAATCGTACCGGCATATCAATTTCAGTTAGTATCCGACAAACACATTATCCGAAAAACAGGTAGGCCACTCCTATCGCCGTGACGATGCCGATCAGGTCGGCGAGCAGAGCATAAGGGATTGTATAACGGCTGTTTTTGACGGCGATGCTGCCGTAATAGACGGCCACGACATAGAACGTCGTATCTGTCGAGCCTTGAAAGACGCCTGCGAGTCTGCCCGCAAACGAGTCGGAACCGAAATTGGCCATTGTCTCGACCATCATTCCTCTGGCTCCGCTTCCGCTCAGAGGCTTCATCAGGGCTGTCGGAATGGCGTCAACCCATTGCGTATCGAATCCGAGAAGTGCGACGAGGGACTTCAGACCGCCACTCAAAAAATCAAGCGATCCCGATGCACGAAACATCCCTACAGCTACCAGTATCGCAATGAGATAAGGAATGATGCGCACGGCTGTCATGAATCCGTCTTTTGCGCCTTCGATAAAAGCGTCATACACATTGATTTTCTTCACAACCCCGCTGAGTAGGATGAAAATAATGATGCCGAACAGCACGATACCGGCAACGAGAGCCGATATTTTTTGTGTTTGTTCCGCATCCATCCTGTTGAACGTGAATATTATCAGCGCTATCAGCAAGGCAATGGCGCCGAATGTGCCTAAAATCACTTTGTCGAATATCCTTATTTTCTGTTTGATGCACACCGCCAGTACGCCCAGCATGGTTGAGACAAAGGTTGCTATCAGAATCGGGATAAACACATCGGCGGGGTTTGAGGCCCCCATTTGCGCACGGATTGTCATGACCGAAACCGGTATCAGGGTCATCCCCGATGCGTTTAGTACCAAAAACATAATCATCGGGTTGGAGGCTTTTTTCTTGTCGGGATTGATTTCCTGCAGTTCTTTCATGGCTTGCAGACCGGCGGGCGTCGCCGCATTATCCAGACCCAACAGATTTGCCGAGATATTCAGCAGAATAGAGCCGCTCGCCGGATGATTTTTAGGAATATCGGGAAACAATCTGCCGAACAGCGGATTCATGGCTTTTGAGAATAGTTGTATCAATCCGCTTTGTTCTCCGATTTTCATCAGGCCCATCCACAGCGCGAGTACGCCTGTCAGTCCCAGTGATATTTCAAAGCCGTTTTTTGCGGAAACGAATGTTGAATTTACCGTCGTGTTAAATGTCTCAACGTCTCCGAAGAGTATCAATCGGACGAGGGCGACAATAAAAGCAATCATGAAGAAAGCGAGCCAGATATAGTTCAATGTCATGGATATACCTCGATAAGCATTTACAGGAATGATGGGTAATTTTGTCTGCGGCGGATGTTTCGCACTTTAGACAAACGGCGCAAAAGTACATCATTTTTCCGAGATACGGAAGATGGGGCGGTACCGGACAAAACCGCCGAAGAATCGGACGACTCTTCGGCGGCGAATGTTCCGATGCGGTATGATTTATAGTTGAGCAACCAATTCTTTCATGATGAGCGTCATCAGGGGTTGCGCTTTGTTGCCGATTTCCTGTACTTCTTCGTGCGATACTTCTACGATTTTTCCCGGAACGCCCAAGTCGGTAATGATCGACATGCCGAATACGCGCATACCCGCATGATTGGCTACTATCACTTCGGGAACAGTGCTCATGCCGACAGCGTCGCCGCCGATAATGCGAAAGTAGTTATATTCGGCAGGCGTTTCAAAAGTCGGCCCGCTGGTACCTACATAAACGCCTTCGACAACCTTGATGCTGTGTTTTTCGGCAATGTCTTTGGCTCTTAGGATAAAGTCTTTTGAATATGCTTCGCTCATGTCGGGAAAACGAGCGCCTAATTCGTTGTGGTTTTTGCCTCTCAACGGATGTTCGGGAAAAACATTGATATGGTCGGTGATGATCATCAAATCGCCGATTTCAAAGTCGGGATTCATGCCGCCCGAAGCGTTTGATACCAGCAAGTTTTCGATGCCTAACGCTTTCATTACACGTACGGGAAACGTCACTTCTTTCATCTCGTATCCTTCGTAGTAATGGAATCGGCCCTGCATGGCCATAATATCGACATCACCCAGTTTCCCGAAAATCAGCTTTCCGCTGTGTCCTTCAACTGTTGATACGGGGAAGTGCGGAATGATGTCGTACGGGATTTCCCGTTTCTCGGTCATCTGTGTGACTAAATTGCCCAATCCTGTGCCTAAAATAATACCCGTTTTGGGGCGGGCGCTGATTTCTTTCTTTAAAAAATCAGCCGTTTCTTGAATTTTCTTTAACATAGTTCGTTATTTTTTGAATAAATAAATCGTTTTTATCTTGTAATATCTTTACTTGTATGCCGATTGAAAAAGTTCGCTCTCTGAGTGTTTTGGGATATTTTTCGTCGCATGTTAAGCGAGCGGCGTCTTTTTCGGTTACGATGACCGGCGCATTTTGCTCCAGCGCATTTTGCTCGATGATTTGGTAGTCTTTCGGCTTGAACTGATAGTGGTCGGGAAAGAAAAAGGGTGTGATTTCCGTTGCGTATTTTTCCAAACAGGACAAAAATTGTGAAGGAGATGCGATCCCCGCCACTAAAATAACCGGTTTTCTTGCTTGTTTCAATGCGTCAAGCGTTTGAATGTCTGAATTATTTTCCTCAAAAATGGCTTTCATTTCGCCGTAGGCGTAGGTCGAAAAAAATATCGACTGGTAGGGATAAACGTTTATGCCCATTTCGATGGTGCGCAATTCGATCGGCGTCACGTCTTCGGGACATTTGGTGACGATAATCATGTCGGCGCGGGACATGTTTTTTGCCGGTTCACGAAGCCTGCCCAAAGGTAGCAGCCGGTCTTGTGTGTATAAGTGATGGTAGTCTGTCAGCAGAATCGAGAGTCCCGGTTTTACACGGCGGTGCTGAAACGCATCGTCGAGCAAAATAATTTGCGTATCTTCTCGTCGTTTCAAAATGTGTTTGATTCCGGCGACTCTTTTTTCGGCGACGGCGACGGTTATTTCGGGGTATTTTGTATAAATCTGATAGCTTTCGTCGCCTATTTTCCGACTGTCGACTGCTTTTTCGGCCAAGACAAATCCTTTTGTTTTGCGCTTGTAGCCCCGACTCAAAACGGCTGTTTTCCAGTTGTTTTTCAGTATATCAATCAGCAGTTCGACGTGCGGTGTCTTGCCTGTTCCTCCTACAGCCAGGTTCCCGACGGAAATGACGGGCAGATTAAATGATTTGGCGGATAAAATATTCAGATCGAACAGCTTGTTCCGAATAGCCGTTCCGAATTTATAAATGAGGGATAAGGGATACAGTAATATTGTTTTCATAAGTTGATCGGTCGACAATAATTGAAGACAAAGATACACTTTTTATGCGCTCAAGTCTGCGAAATTTTTTGTCGATTACTGTGTCGGTGATCTTTTTGTGCAACGGAAGGTAATATTAGGAGGCGGTATGGAGTACCGGAAACGGGGCGTTGCGGGGCGGAGCCCCGCAGAGGGGGTAGCGGAAGACGCCGTAGGCGGCTGAAGCGAGGGGGAGACTTCCCCCGACTAATGATCTTTCTCTTTCTTCGTGTTGAATGTTTGAACAGAGCGAACTTGTATGAATGTCAAATGCTAAAAAAACGATAATTATAGAACGAGCTGCCGGTTTATTTTTTAGCTTTGCAACCGATTTTTTTACATCCTATTCATTCTAACCATCATCGCACAAACGAGATATGAAAAAAATTTACGCAACAATATTCTTTTTACTTCCCCTCTTGCTGACAGCCCAAGAGCCGGTCGGCTATTACGACCCGGCCACAGGTAAAAGCGGGAATGAGTTACGGTCGGCGCTCTACGACGTCATAAAAGGGCATACAGACCTGACCTACAGCGGTCTTTGGAATTTATATAAAACATCGGACACGATCCGTCTCGCTAATAGTACGTACATTTGGGACATGTATTCGATGGACCAAAACGGTCAAGCCGCCTACTATTACACGCCCGGAAGCGACCAGTGCGGAAACTATAAAGCCGAAGGAGAGTGTTATAACAGAGAACATTCGGTGCCCAAAAGTTGGTTCGACGACGCATCGCCGATGATTTCCGACGCTTTTCACATCGTCCCGACAGACGGCTATGTGAACGGTCGGAGAGGCAACAATCCTTTTGGGGAAGTGGGAACGGTCAATTGGACGTCCACCAACGGCAGTAAACTGGGAACCGCAAGAAACGGACTGGGTTATTCGGGTACCGTGTTCGAACCTGTCGACGCCTATAAGGGCGACTTTGCACGCGGCTATTTCTACATGGCGACGCGCTATATGGACAGGTGCGGCAATTGGACAGGCGACATGTTCGGGAGCGAAACCGGTCAATTCGGATTCAGGAAATGGGCTATCGAGATGCTGTTGCAATGGCACAGAAATGACCCTGTGAACCGGAAAGAGATCAATCGGAACGATGAGATTTACAACCAACAGCATAATCGCAATCCATTCGTCGACCATCCCGAATTGGCCGAGCACATTTGGGGTAACAAAAAGGACGAAGGATGGGGGAAGACGACCGATACGGACGATATCCGGATAGATTTCATCGTTTATCCCACGCCTGCGAGCGGCGTGCTGAACATAAAAACGGACGATTCGGATTTGAACTACAACGTTTATAGTTTGAGCGGACAACAGGCGCTTTCAGGCCAATTATCGGACGGTCGGATCGATATAAGCCGTTTAACAAACGGGATATACCTGCTCGAACTTACAAAAAATAAAAAGAAAATGATGAAAAAGTTTGTTGTTGTCAACAAGCAGGCCTTTTAGTGATTAAACACTAACGGCGGTTTTCCTTCTTCATGGCGGCATATCGGTTTGTTATCTGTCGGCATTTTCTTTAGTTACATGTTTAAGCCGATAGTAATCTTCTTCTAAAATACTTTTTGCTCTTTCTTTTGTTATCTTTTCCGCGAAAAATATCAAAACAAAATCATAATCCGCAATTAATCTCTCGGGAGATGAGCCTGTAGCACAATTTAAAAAACCGCCCGCTTTTTTATATTTTTCACTGTCTTGATATACGGCATAAAACGATAAAATATCTTTCTTATAAGGCAATTTGTCCTCTATATTCAGACTTGCAGTAAAACCACCCTCCAATGCTTTCGGAATATTCATTTTTTTATCTGCACAAATTCCAGGTTCCACTACACGAATGTTCAAAATAGAATCGCCTTGACTCATAAAATAGATTCGATGAAAAATAGTCGTGTCTCGACGTGATAAATGGTGGTTTATTTGAATATCCGTTTCAAGCTGAAAATCCTCAATCAAATCACATCGATCTGTCTCAATTCCATTCTCATAGATACAATAACTTAAAGATATGTACTCGCCTTGTTTTAATTCAAACGGAAATTTGAAAATATGTATTCCCTGTAACTCAAAAATGTTTTTTAAATCCTCATTATCAAATTGATAATTATTATTCAATCCTTGTCCGATACAAGGACTAATGATAAAAAATAGACTTGCGACAATAAATATCACTTTCTTCATAGCTGTTTTACGTTTAATATTTTCGTTTTATTTTCAATTTCTAACTTTATTGTTATTTGCGCTATCGCTCGCTTGCCGTTAACGTTTTTGCGGCTTGGCGCAGGGCGGGGAACACAAATGTTCGCACGGGCGCGAACGCTTGAAAGTCCGACAGAACTTTTTGCGGGCATATACCCCGACTTGTACCAAACCGCTTGTTGGCTGTAGCTTTTTGTTGTTCGGTCGCTTGATTGTATTTCTCGGATTGAATAATTGAAATCTCGGATTGGATATTTACTTTCTCGGACGCTATGTTTATAATCTCGGATTGAAAAATATATTTCTCGGGTGCGAAAATAACAAATTCGGATTGGAAAATATATTTCTCGGATTCAATAATGTCAAACTCGGATAGAATAATTACATTCTCGGACGAGAGAATATAAAATACGGATACGAAAATGTAAATTCCGTATCCGTATTTTGTTTTCTATTTCGGGCGTGTGAACTCTAATTTGCTGATTTGTTTGTATTGGGGCGAAGAAGCTCCGAATACGGATTTGATATATTTTTTTACACTTAGGGCTGTATCGACCAAACCTGTGTTTTCGGCATATAAGGTTTCGTTTCGTGAAATCATTGAATTGCTATATACAGTATTGGTGTTGATTACAGCGGTGTTGGCCGTATGAAGTTTATGAACGTATGTGTTTAGTGTTTCGATTTTGAGTTCTTCTTCGTTCGGGGTGTAACTCGGCTCGGAAGCGACGAGGTCAACGAGTTTTGAGAAATTTTCTACTAAGTTGTCGTAACTTTGCTGTGAGGTTGAAATGGTTCGTTTTTTTTCGTCTTCGGCGGGCTTTGAACTTGAACGTCCGCCTTGTATCTTTCGGTTTATGCTTTTGGCATCGTCAATGGTCTGCTTTGAAGCATCGGTGGCTTCTAATGCGTTGATAATACGGGTTGACAATGATTTGAGCGGGGAAAATTCGATTTGGCGTTCGTTTACTGCTAACTCGTAGAGGTTCTTTGCATTTATAACATCATTGAGCGAGTTTCGGGATTGACCAAGCAGTATGTTCAGCGCTTGAATGCTTAGGGTTTGTTTACTCGGATTGTAGGCGGATCCGTAAGCCGTGCAGAATGAA
>JAIRTG010000155.1 GCA_031255055.1 Prevotellaceae bacterium | reverse complement strand
TTCCAGTATTTTTTCATCCGAACAAAAAATATAAGCAACCTCTCCTACCCTCTTCCGATATTTTTCGGCCACCTGTTTAATCCAGCGATCGACTTTCCGTTTCGGGAAAACAGGCATCTTCACCTCATCGATATTATAAGTAATCATTGATCTTCATTTTATAATCGTATTATACTCAAAAGGAAATAGAATGCAAATTAATGAGTCTGAAATTGCGAGTTAGAAGCGTTTCCAACTCATGTTTGCAGTCAGCAATGTTCTCGAATAATTTCATCACCGCCAGTCTGAAAAGTTCCTTTGTTCTGTAAAAACCGGTATTGATAACTTTCTTCCTCACAAACCGCCACAGCCTTTCTGTCAGATTCAGGTCAGGCGAATATGCAGGCAGGAATATCTGCCTGATTCCCGTCCCTTCCGGCCACTGTGTTAAGGCTTTGTTTCTGTAATACTTTGCATTGTCGGATATAATGTATATGCATTCGGCTTGCAGATGTTTGTCCGAAGCAGCCTGATAAAGCGTTTTGGTGGATTCGGCATCGACGCTTTCACACTCATGGGCAATAACGTCCGTTACATCCCTTGCATTAAGAAGACCGTTGATATTCACTCTGTCCCGACCGCTGACGGTGGGCTGTTCCGGTTCCTGACCCTTCTCTATCGATGCGTAAGTTGAACGTGAATGGTGGGTCGGATGAACACCGTCCGCATAGTAAATAACCGACGTTTTATCCATGCCGACAATTATTTCCGAAAGTTCGGATACAAAGGTTTCCTGCTTTTGCGCACTGCTTTCACAGGGGACTTCTTTCGTTTTTTATACGTGAAACCGACATGGTTAAGCGGATCTACTACACCCTGCGGAGTATAGGATACCCCAAATGAGGCCTTTCTCCATGAGGATATGCCTCTGGAATTCGTATAAATATTGCGCTTAAGCTCTGTCCGCAGCCGACTTATTTCATGGCGTGACAACATTCCACAATAACCTCTATTCCTGTTTACCATCAGGGTGCCACCGCCACCACCAGTATACAGGGCTGCATAACGGTAGACCGTGGATACATCTATGCCCAACGATTCCGATACCGTATGGGGCGAAAGAGTTCTGTGAAGCATCAGGATACTTGTTACCTCTATGCAATCCGTACCGACCATGTTTCGTTGAATCTGTTTCAACTTCGATAGTTCTTCCTCTGTCATTTCTGTTTTCATAATGCAATTATCTGATTTTTAACCTGATTCTACAAATCTTGTGCTCGTTCGCATTCCTTTTCATTTTGAGTATAAACAACCTGCAAGAAACCATTCCCATTCTTCTTTACCGGAACAAACAACGTCAAGTTACTGGAAAAAAGATAAGAAACGAGAATCGCGGCCACCGCACCTCCCAGATCCGCCAGCAAAGCACATGGAATGGTGTGGCGGGTATTCCAGATCCCAATACTCCCGTAATAAACAGCGACAACGTACAAAATCGTATCGGTCGATCCCTGAGCGACACAAGACAGGCGACCCACAAAAGAATTGGCCCCGTAGGTTCTCATGGCATCCGACATCATGCCTCGCGCAGCACTTCCGCTCAGCGGTTTCCTAAAAATGGTCAGCAACACTTCAACAAAGGAAGCATCAAATCCGCAAAAAGTTACAAACCAACACATTCCATCAATTAAAAAACCCATCGCACCAGAGGCTCTGAAAACGCCGATCGCAACGAAAATGACAATAAGGTATGGAATAATCTTAACGACCGTCAAAAAGTCCTCTTTTTCCCCTGAAATGAATGTGTCAAAAATATTGAGGTTTTTATAGATACCTGCGAAAATAAAACTGCAAATTATTGTGAAAAGAAAAAAAAATGCAATCAAATACAAATAATGTGTCACTTTTTCCGCAGGAAGCGCATGAAAAAACCAGATCAGACTGCCAATAAAAACAGCAAGCCCGCCAAAGAAAAAAATCAAACTTCTTTGAAACAAATTTATTTTCTGAACGAGACAAACAAAAATAACCGTAACCAAGGTGGAAAAAAATGTAGCGATCAAAATCGGAAGAAAGACATCCGAAGGATTTGCCGCGCCAAACTGCGCGCGGAACATCAGAATCGTAACCGGAATAAGGGTCAGACCGGAAGCATTTATGTTCAGAAATATTATCATCGCATTCGTGGTCGTATCCTTATTTGAGATTCAGTTCCTGAAGTTGCCGCATCGCTTTTAATCCGATAGGTTTCGCCGCATTGTCAAGTACCAGTATATTTGCAGATAGATTCATAAAGATCGTCCCTGCCACCGGATGACCCACAGGTATACCGGGAAACGGTTTGTCGAAAACGGACGAAGCAAGACGTGCAAAAGTGTTCACCAAACCGGCTTTTTCCGCAATCTTCAACAAACCGAGCCAAAGCGATAAAACGCCCGTCAGACCGATTGAAACATCAAATCCCATTTTTGCAAAATCAAAGGTAGTTGCGATGATCCGTGTAAAGACTTCCACATCGTTTGTAAAAAAAGTTTGTAAAGCGCGACAACGAAAGCAATCAATATAAAACCGATCCAAATATAATTCAACACCATCGTTATCCTTTCTTCACGATTCGGAGTTCTTCACATCCCACCATCAAAACGCATTTACTTTCCACTAATAATTTTCTTAATGTCGTTCAACTTATTCAGCGCCTCCATTGGCGTCAGATTATTCACATCCAGATTTTTAATTTCGTCGCGAATCTGACTTAAAACAGGATCATCCAACTGGAAAAAGCTCAACTGATAACCCTCGGCACCCGCAGCAATGGTCTTAACAGGTTTACTCTTAATACCTTGCTGACGATTATCCGCCTCAAACTGTTTCAGTATTTCACCTGCGCGTTTCACAATACTTTTCGGCATTCCGGCCATTTTCGCTACATGTATCCCGAAACTATGTTCGCTCCCACCCGGCACTAATTTACGCATAAAAATCACTTTATTATCAACGTCCTTCACAGAAACATTATAATTTTTTATCCGTTTGAATGAGCGTTCCATCTCATTCAACTCATGATAATGAGTCGCAAACAGTGTCTTCGCGCAACTTTTAGGATGCTCATGAATATACTCAACGATTGCCCAGGCAATTGAGATCCCATCATAGGTACTTGTGCCGCGCCCCAATTCATCAAACAAGACAAGACTGCGTGAAGAAAGATTATTAATAATTTCGGACGCTTCGGTCATTTCGACCATAAACGTCGATTCGCCCAGTGAAATGTTATCGGATGCGCCTACCCGCGTAAAAATCTTATCAATATACCCAACACGCGCGCTATTCGCCGGCACAAAACTGCCGATCTGGGCCATTAAAACAATTAACGCTGTTTGCCGCAGCAAGGCCGACTTACCCGCCATATTAGGACCAGTAATAATCATGATCTGCTGCTGCTTCTGATCCAGATAAACATCATTGGCAATGTAAGGAGAATCGTGCGGCAACTGCTTTTCGATCACCGGATGCCGGCCAGCCTTAATATCAATCACGTCTGATTGATCAACGACCGGACATACGTAATGATTCATTTTGGCACAACGGGCAAATGAAAGCAAACAATCAATCTGTCCAACCTGATTGGCATTTTTTTGTATCAGTGGGATATATCCGGCAACATCGCGTACCAAACCACTGAAAAGTTGTGCTTCCAATGAAAATATTTTCTCTTCCGCACCTAAAATTTTCTCCTCATACTCTTTCAATTCTTCCGTAATATAACGCTCTGCATTAACAAGCGTCTGCTTGCGTATCCATTCCGGCGGCACTTTATCCTTATGCGCATTACGTACCTCAATATAATAGCCGAAAACATTATTAAACGCTATTTTGAGACTTGAAATACCGGTCCGTTCAATTTCACGCAATTGTATTTTCAATAAATAATCTTTGTCGGAATAGGCCAGTTTCCGCAATTCATCCAGTTCATCATGAACCCCTTGCGCAATCACCCCACCTTTATGGATCATCAAAGGAGGGTCAGGAGAAATCTCTTTTTCAATCCGGCTACGAATGGCTAAACAAGGATCAAAATGCTGTTCAAAAGGTTGTAGACCTTCGTCATCACTTTCTTTGCACAACTGCTTAATTGACTCAATCGCATAGAGGGAGAGCTTCAACTGAACCATCTCACGCGGCATAACGCGCCCTACGGCCACTTTCGAAATGATGCGTTCCATATCGCCTGCCTGGGCCAGCAACATTTCTAATATTTCAGCCTTATCAGGATGTTGCAGAAACCAGATAACGACTTGCTGA
Source organism: Prevotellaceae bacterium (assembly GCA_031255055.1). GTDB lineage: Bacteria > Bacteroidota > Bacteroidia > Bacteroidales > Paludibacteraceae > JAIRTG01. The sequence goes on along the minus strand of JAIRTG010000155.1, from coordinate 4,351 downwards.
CGCTCCCGGATCACACTGATTTCTTTCGAGGGAAAAACGATCCAACGCTTCAGCAAACGCCCACCCATCGGAGAAATTGTTTTGTCTATAATACTCAGCAACGAAACGCCATCGACATTCATAGGTTCCCTTAATTCAAGGTTACGCACCGTGAACTTATCAAGGCGTACATAACAATCCTCGTCGATCCGCGAAAGAGTCGTGATATGGGCAACATTTGTATGCTGCGTAATATCTAAGTAATGAAGAATTGCACCCGCTGCGATAATGCCATGTGGTAAATCGTCGACCCCAAAGCCCTTCAACGTTTTCGTTTCAAACTGTTTAAACAACCGTTCGCGGGCCGTATCTTTCGTAAAAATCCAGTCATCAAGCGAATAAATGAGACAACACACATCAAAATGTTCATCAAAAAAAGAACGGTAGTTGCGTTCGACCAGTATCTCTTTCGGAGCAAAGTTGTTCAACAGCTTATCAATGTAAGCCGGCACACCTTCAGTCGTCAGAAACTCGCCAGTCGAGATATCAAGAAAAGCAATTCCACAGATAGATTTCCCGACATGCACAGCAGCCAAAAAATTATTCTCCTTATAATTCAATATATTATCGTCAATCGATATCCCTGGCGTGACTAATTCAGTAATCCCGCGCTTAACTAATTTCTTTGCAAGTTTAGGATCTTCGAGCTGGTCACAGATCGCCACTCTTTTGCCTGCACGCACCAATTTCGGCAGATACGTATCCAAGGCATGGTGAGGAAATCCCGCCATTGCAACAGCGGAGGAACTAGCATTGGAACGCTTCGTCTGCACAATACCCAATATACTAGCTCCGACAACCGCATCATCACCATACATCTCATAGAAGTCGCCCACTCTGAATAACAATATTGCATCCGGATGTTTGGATTTCATATCAAAATACTGCTTCATTAAAGGCGTTTCGATGGCTTTTGTAGTCATTTATCAAATTATTTTTTCAGACAAAGGTAAAAAATATTTGTGTATAAGCAAGATAAGTTTTTGACAAAGCTAGCCGTTGCACCGTATAAAGCCCCTCATGTACAGCGGCGCGACATTTACTCAAACGACAAATAATGCTGCAATCTGAGACGATCGTCATCCGTAAATTCATCCAATAAAAAAAGATTTTCCCAACCCGTAAGTTTTCCTTTCTGCCTTCGCAATTGTACAATCACTTTCGCCTGACTGAAATTAATATACGGATGACGACGCAAAGAATCCTGAGACAGACGATTCACGTGCAGAAGGGAAATCAACGAAGGATCGGCGCTAAACCAGGGTGCAAGCGTATTATATTTTTCTTCATCAATTCCATAGACCTCGCTTAATTGGATAGCCGAATAATACCCTCCCAGAATATTCCGGTAATTAACAATGCGTCTCGCAAAAGCGTTACCAATGCCCGGCACTTTTTTAAGGAGGATCGTATCGGCCGTATTCAGCTCAATGACTGTATCTTTCTTAAATTTTTCCGTACGAGGGTAGGAGGGACGGGTTTCAGAAGTGAGCCGTTGCACGCGCTCCGAAACAGATTCCTTTTTTTCGGATGCCGAACGTCTCGTTGCCATTACATTTTCGGAGGAAGACGCGTTTTTCTTTGATAATACGGGCTTTTTCGCCGGAGACGAAACCGGCGCAGCAGACTGTTCAGGAAAGGATCGGCCCGACAGAAGCGAATCAGTCGAACCCGGTTGCTTATCACTTGCTTTGTTACTGAGCGATGTCTGGGCGAAACCCGAACCAGCTTCCGGCTCCGATCGATCGTTCAACAACAATAAAATAGCTGCAACAACAATCAGGCAAAGTATAACAACCAGACCGCGTCTTTCACCTTTTGAAAAATAGAAAAAATCAGACCACAACATTACTTAACGGTTTAACAGAAAATCAGACAATTAAAACAAAAAACATTCAGAAAAATCTGCTATTAAAGGCTTTTCAGAAAATTAACAAAACCCAGTTCATTCAGAAAAATAAGCGCAATCGCAACCGGCGCGATGTATTTCAAAAGAAACCGATACAAACGAAATAAATAAAATGGAACCGTTCCCCTGTTCGTCAGTTCCGCTTTCAAAACGTTTTTATCAATATACCATCCTGTAAAAATACAAATCAACATGCCCCCAAACGGAAGCATCAATTTCGTCGTCACATAATCCAACAGATCAAAAAAAGTAAGTCCAAAGAATGTGAAATTTTTCATGATCCCAAAAGAAAGCGAACTTAGGACGGCCAATACCGTAACACCCAAAGATACATACACGGCAGCGCGTTTACGCGTAATATACCGTTCTTCATGAAGGTAGGCTGTAACCACTTCGTGAAGCGAGATGGTCGACGTCAAAGCCGCTACTGCCAGTAAAAGGAAAAAAAAACATGCCCACAGGGCGCCTAAAGGCAGTTGGCTGAAAACATTCGGCAAGGTAATAAAAACAAGTTCCACCCCTGCCGTCGGCTCAATTCCAAAGCTAAATACAGCAGGAAAAATCATAATACCTGCCAACACGGCCACTAACGTATCAATGGCCGTCACTTCAAATGCCGTACGCTGAAGGTGTGTTTTGACATCAAAATAGGAGGCATAGGTGATCAGACAACCCATTCCTACACTCAATGAAAAAAACGCCTGTCCCATCGCGCTTAACAGGACAGATGAATTTATCTTACTGAAATCCGGTTTAAACAGAAAGTCAATACCCGTCATCGCGCCGGGAAGTGTCAAAGAACGGATACAGAGGGCTATCAAAATAACAAAAAGAAGAGGCATCAAAAATTTAGACGAGCGTTCAATGCCATTCTTCACGCCGGTCATAATAATGTAATGCGTAAATCCGATAAACAGCAACGTCCACAAAATGGGTCGGAACAGACCGGACGAAAAATTTGAAAATTCCACCCTAAACTCGGCGGCTGATTTATCGCCCAGCGAACCTGTCAACGCCTGAAAAACATATTCCAGCGTCCACCCGGCGATCACAAAGTAAAAACCCAAAATAAAAAAGGCCGCCAGCATTCCATTATATCCTATTATCGACCATTTTTTATCCGGCGCAATGACTTTAAAGGCGCCTACTGCATTCCGTTTTGAATGACGTCCTATATAAAATTCAGCCATCATCACGGGCAACCCCAACAAAAGCGCACAAAGGAGATATATCAACAAAAAAGCGGCGCCTCCGTTAGAACCTAACATATACGGAAAACGCCAGATATTACCTAACCCTATGGCGCTCCCTACCGTTGCAAAAATGATGCCTAAGCGACTTCCGAATGTAGGCCTGCTTTCTTCGGTTTGTAACATATAAACAATATCTCAATTAGTTATCATTCCATCTTTCATGTGAATAATACGATCGGCAAGCGTTGCCAAATGTTCATCATGGGTGACAATTACAAACGTTTGCCCCAACGCTTTCCGCAAGTCGAAAAACAAAGCATGAAGTTCTTCTTTATTGCTGGTATCAAGGCTACCCGAAGGTTCATCGGCAAAAATAACCGACGGATTATTAATCAAGGCCCGGGCTACGGCGACACGCTGTTTTTCTCCGCCGGAAAGTTCTGAAGATTTATGTTTCAGGCGATCCGTCAAACGCAGAAAATCAAGCAATTCTTTCGCCCTTTTTTCTGCTTCCCCATATTTACGGCAAGCAATCAAGGCCGGGATCATCACATTTTCAAGCGCCGTAAATTCCGGTAATAACTGATGAAACTGAAAAACAAATCCAATATGCCTGTTCCGAAAAACCGCCTGTTCTCTTTCGGGCAAACGGAATGGCTCTATCCCATTGAATAAGAGACTTCCTGAATCCGGGCGGTCAAGTGTGCCCATAATCTGCAATAAAGTAGTTTTACCGGCTCCGCTAGAACCAACAACAGCAACAATTTCTTTTTCATGAATCAACAAATCTATTCCTTTCAATACCCTTAAGGTACCAAAACTTTTGATAATACCTTTTGTTTCTACCATTATTTTTTTTCCGCAAATATAGTTTATACGAAACACAACACAAAATAATCCGATTAATTCTACAAGGCTAACGCATCTAATTTTTTAGGAGTTTAATAAGATATTGGCTATCCTATCCGGCTTTTAATCGTTTGCCCCTAACACCGACTTCCGTTGTTTTCTCATTTTTAAGCAGGTTCAAAGCGATACGGTTGAGGATAGAATAATTTTGTGCGGCAAACCTGCTTCTTTTCCGACTGTTGTCTTCATTAAAAGCCACGTCAAGCACCCAGTGCAGGGAGTTTTCTATCGACCAGTGAAAGCGTACGGCGCCGTTAATTAACAACGCGTTCGCTTCAAGAGAAGTGATGTACAGGCGACT
>JAIRTG010000100.1 GCA_031255055.1 Prevotellaceae bacterium | reverse complement strand
TATACAGAGAGCCGGAAAAGTACGCTCCGTTAAAGGATTGTTGACTTTTGTGTGTGGAAGACTCGCCGCGGCTTTTATTGGATTCATTTTTTAACTTAGGCCCAAACCTTAATTCGCATCTATACCTATTAGATATCCTGTACGGCGTTGACTGAAGGCTTACGATACATCCGTTTTTCAAGTGAGAACCTGCTGTCACTCTCCCTCGCTTTCAATGAAGAGGAGCATCACATAAATCAAATCAATCGGAGCATCCCCCTTGTAGTTGGTGATTCGATTGAATCGGACTTTAAAACCGGCGGCAAAAAGATGTATTTCTACCGGTTGTGAAAAGCAGACTGAAAATCGCTGTCGTGTGAAGGCCCTTAACCGTCTTTTTTTGATGGAACGATATTTCGTTGATATATTTGTTTTTCATAAAAAAAAATTACCTTTGCGAATCATCTTTCGAAAATTAACTATTGAGAATGAAGAATTTAATTTTTGCAACAAATAATGAATACAAAGTTTCGGAAGCAACCGGCATTTTGGGCAGGAAATTCAAAGTATTGAGTCTGGCCGACATGAATTTTTCGGAAGAACTGTTGGAAGATGCGGAGACGTTGGAGGGAAATGCGTTGTTAAAAGCAGCGTACATCTATGACCAGTTTGGCCTCGACTGCTTTGCCGACGATACGGGGCTTGAGGTGGACGCCCTGAATGGTGCTCCGGGCGTCTATTCTGCAAGATATGCGGGAAAAAGCTGTGACGCGGAAAAAAATATGCAGAAACTGTTGAACGAAATGCAAAAGCAAACGAACAGAAAAGCCTGTTTCAGAACAGTGATAGTCCTGATTAAAAATGGGAAAACACATCATTTTGAAGGAAAAATTGATGGAGAAATAGGCACAAAACCTTCCGGCAATCAAGGATTTGGATACGACCCTGTCTTTATCCCAAACGGCTTTAATAAAAGTTTTGCCGGATTGTCGCCGCACCAAAAAAACAGAATAAGCCATCGTGCGATCGCACTGAAAAAAATGGCCGGTTTTTTACGTTAAGCCCACATATTACAAGCCCATATATTAACAGCATTATTTTTTGTATTATAATCCAAAGGACAAGCATTTAGTATGATCATTATGAAAACAAAACGATTTATCATCGCCGGACTTCTAATCGCAGGCATGCCCGCTGCCTATTCCCAAACCGGTATGAGACAGTGGAGAACCCACTTTAAATATAATAGTGTGACACAGGTGGAACTGGTAGGAAATAAGGTCTTTGCCCTCAGCGACGGCTCTTTGTTCTCTGTTGACAAAGTGGACGATAGCCTCGAGTTCTATACCAAAATGAACGGACTGAACAGTAGCGGCATCTCCAAAATAAAAAGTATTCCTTCCCGAAATGAACTGATCATAGCGTACGAAAACGGAAATATCGACATATTGACGTCTGGAGGAGTTTTTAATATCTCCGACTTGTACAATAAGTCGATGACCGTGTCCAAACATATCAACGGGATCTATATCCACAACGATAAGGCGTACCTGTCCTGCGATTTTGGTATTTTGGTCATGAATTTGGATAAAAAAGAAATTGCAGAAACCTATTATATCGGCGATAACTCTTCGGCGGTGAAGGTCTTAAATATCGCAATTAACAACGAACGTATTTTCGCGCTGGCTGAAGAAAATATCTATACGGCGGATATAAATAATCCCAATTTGGTTGACTTCCGGAACTGGACAAAATTAGGAAATCTGCCAGGAGGGGGCGCTATGCAGGCAATAGATGTGTTTGCAAACCAGTTGTTGGTGTGCCGAAATTATATATTATACAGGTCTGTCGACCATGTCAACTGGACGTCGCAGGCAAACGCAAAAAACATCAGAGCCGATGGCGATCGACTATTCCTCTTCAACGACAGCGCCCCTGTGGTGGTGTTTGACCGAGATTTTTCCGTCATAAACACAGTCGAAAATATCGGCGTTGTTTCCGACGCATTGTATATCAACGATGACGACAATTATTGGTTTGCGGCCAACGTCGAGGGAATAAAAGTCTATAGAGATGGCAGTATCTCGTCATACCTTCCGAACGGACCGGCTGCGAATGCCGGATGGGATATGGCCTTTTCGGGCGAAAAACTGTTTGTGGTACCCGGCGCAAGATGGTTTAGCGGAGAGAATATGAAAGGAAATATTATGATGTATGAAGAGGATGTGTGGACAAATATTACGACCGATGATATTGTATCGGAATTGGGTTTTGTGCCTTATGACTTTACAAACATTGCTGTTGATCCTGCGGATAATACGCGCTTTTTTGTGACAACATATTGTTGTGGGTTGCTCGAGTTCAGGCAAAACGCTTTTTACAGACGGTTTTCCGGTGGGGAAATAGAAACTGCATGGCCGGGAGCGCTCCCTGACAGATATACGTATACAGACGGTGCGGTATTCGATGCGAACGGAAATCTTTTTTTTATCAATCCTCAAGCAAAGAAAACAATAAAGATTTTGGACAATCATTCAAATTTAACAGGTTTGGATTATACGGAGACGGTGGACAATTCTATTTTCGGCAAAATTTTGATCCCGTCAAAACAGCCGAATCAAAAGTGGGTACCGTTTACGAGAACGAATCCGGGTCTGTTTATTTATGATGATCAGGGCAGTCTGTTCACAGCATCGGCCAAAAAAGTATTCATTACCGCTTTTCCCGATCAGGACAATGTAGGTGCATTTTTTACACCTTCGCATTTTTACTGTGCGGTCGAAGACAAAGATGGAACCATTTGGGTTGGAACGGACAGTGGACCGTTTTTATTTCATGGCATAATGAGGGTTTTTGATGAGGACTATTCGGCTTCCAGAGTAAAAATTCCTCGAAACGATGGTACTTCTTATGCCGATTATCTTCTTGAGAACGAAAGAATACGCAGTATTGCCGTTGACGGGGCGAACAGAAAATGGATCGGAACGGAAGAAACCGGCGTGTATCTACTCTCCGAAAATGGTCTGAAAACAATTCATCACTTCACAATGGAAAACAGTCCGCTCCCCTCAAACAGTGTTACGTCAATTGCGATTAATCCGGTTTCGGGGGAAGTATTTTTCGGCACGCGCAGCGGGATTGTATCCTTTAAGAGCGATGCCGCCGAAGGTGGACGGGTTTTCGATAACGTGTATGCGTATCCAAATCCTGTCAGAGAAACCTACACCGGCATCATAACCATCACAGGACTGGTGAAAGATACAAATGTGAAAATTACGGATTTGAACGGTAACTTGGTTTGCGAAACGGTTTCAAACGGCAGTTTGGCCACATGGGACGGAAAAGATAAATTCGGCAGAAAAGTGAGTACCGGCGTTTATTTGGCCATTTGTGTCGCACCTAACAAGGAAGAATCTACCACAACAAAAATACTTGTTATCAACTAATCGGGCAGAAGTTAGCGGTCTTGATCGGCGGCTGAATCAAGATTCGTCGGATGTGTGAGATTTATGGATTATTCGTCAGCGACTGACTACTAATCATATATACGATCCGGCACATCCGACGAACTTTGATTCGGACAGGCTTCTGATTTCAGAAGTTTTCGTTAATTGTCCGTTTTATGATGTCAATACATTCGAGCAATTGCTCTTCTGTGATAATCAGCGGCGGCGCAAAGCGGATGATATTTGTATGGGTAGGTTTTGCCAGCAGTCCGTTTTCGCTCAGTCTCACGCAGACTTCCCATGCCATGTCTTTATCTCCTTCGTTATTAATAATCAATGCGTTTAGCAGTCCTTTTCCCCTGACAAATGATGCGATGGAAGATTGTTTACATAATTCTTCCAGTTGCTGTCTGAAAATATTTCCTAGCCGGAAAGCGTTTTCGGACAGCTTTTCGTCTTTTATCACATTCAAAGCGGTGATAGCTACCGACGCTGCTATCGGATTGCCTCCGAATGTGGAGCCGTGCTGTCCGGGATGTATCACGTCCATAATGTAATTGTCGGCCAATACCGCGGAAACAGGGTAAGTGCCTCCCGACAGGGCTTTACCTAATATCAATATATCGGGATGTACGTTTTCGTAATCGCAGGCCAGTAATTTTCCTGTACGGGCAATGCCTGTCTGCACTTCGTCGGCAATAAATAATACGTCGTGCTGTTTGCATACATCGTAGCATTTTTTCAGGTAGCCGTCATCGGGCACGTAAGCGCCAGCTTCTCCCTGAATTGGCTCAACCAGAAATCCCGCAATATTGCTGTTTTCGCTCAATACTTTTTCCAGCGCGTCCGCATTGTTGTACGGAATAACGATAAATCCGGGTGTGAAAGGGCCGTAGTTTTTATAGGCGTCCGGGTCGATGGAAAATGAAACAATCGTCGTGGTGCGTCCGTGGAAATTGCCTTCGCAAACTACAATTTGAGCCGAGTTTTCTTTCAGGCCTTTTTTTTCGTATGCCCATTTCCTGCAAAGTTTCAAGGCCGTTTCTACGGCTTCCGCACCGGTATTCATCGGAAGAACTTTTTCGTATTCGAAGTATCCGGTGATGAATTTTTCGTAAATACCCAAGCGGTCATTGAAAAATGCACGCGAGGTCAATGTGAGCTTTTTTGCCTGTTCGATCAACGTGTTGATTATTTTCGGATGGCAATGCCCCTGGTTTATGGCAGAATAGGCCGAAAGGAAATCGTAATATTTTTTTCCGTTCACATCCCATACATATACGCCTTCGCCTTTTTCCAGCGCTACGGGAAGCGGATGATAATTGTGTGCTCCGAATTTATTTTCCAGCTCGATCAATTGCAAAGCCGATAATTTTTTCGTATCCATTTGAAATATATTTTTAAGTTGTGATATATATAAATTATTTTCCGGGTAAAAATACTTCTGCCATCATGCAGCGGGCGCTTCCGCCGCCGTATTTTTCTACCGTGGGAATGTTGACCGCGATTATTTCGTTGTATGAAGACAGCGTTTCGCGTTGCTTTTCCGATAGTGAATCGAATGTCGATTGCGACATTACCAAAAATGATTCACCGACGTTATTTTTCACCTGAAGCATATTGCCCGCAAAATTGTGCATTTGTTCTTCCGAAATTTCGATTGTTTCTTTTCCCGATTTTTTTAATATTCCCGCCACATTTTCTCTTTCCTGCGCATCGTCAATTGTATTTAGGCAAACAACGGCGTATTTATCTGCAACACACATCATTACATTTGTGTGATATATGGGTAGACGCTGGCCTTCTACGGTTTGGTTGGCTTTAAAAAATACGGCTTCAAAATCGAAATCTTTGCAAAATGTCAAGAATAGATTTTTATCTGTTCTTTCGGATAGGGCAGCGTAGGCTATGTTGTTTTCTCTGTCGAGAATCATGCTTCCTGTGCCTTCCAGAAATTTGCCGGTTGTTTCGTTCGATGTATAGTCAACGATGTTGGAAATTTGAAATCCTACCTGTTCGAGTTGTTCGAGAATATCCGTTCGGCGTTCTTTTCTTCTGTTTTCGGCGTACATCGGATACAAAGCAATGCGTCCGTCTTCGTGAAACGACACCCAATTGTTGGGGAAAATAGAATCGGGCGTGTGCGCCATGGGCGTATCTTTAACAATCAGCAAACGGATACCTTTTTGTCGGAGTTTGTCGGTCATTTGGTTAAATTCCGATAAGGCTTTTTGTTGTATTTCAGATGATTCTGTGTTGTCTTTTTGCTGAAAATAATTGTTTTCTGCCGTTTCCTCGTTGAATCCGAATGCAACAGGCTCTATCATTAATATTGTGTTTGAAGCTTGCATGTTCATCTTTGCGGGTATTGATTATAAAATTTTGCCCAACTATTGCATAAAAAAACAATAGTTGAGCAAACATTGATTCAAAACAAAAACTATAATTATTATTTCAGGTGATGTTTTTCAACAAAGTCTTCCAAAATGGTTTCAAAATTCGGATGGCCTATTTCCTGAAGGTCATAACCCACTTGTACCGTCGGTTGTTTTATTTTTACAATACGGTTCAAATCAATTGGCGTACCGATTACAACCGCATCGCAGGGTGTGTTGGCGATAGTTGCTTCCAAGTCTTTCACTTGTTGTTCGCCGTAACCCATTGCCGGCAGCAAGACGCCGATTTCGGGATATGTTTCAAAAGTCGTTTTCAATTTTCCGACAGTATAAGGACGCGGATCGACCAATTCGGCAGCGCCATATTTCAAGGCGGCAACGGTTCCTGCACCGATTTTCATTTCTCCGTGAGTCAGAGTAGGCCCATCTTCAACAACCAATACACGTTTTCCTGTGATTAATTCGGGTTTGTCAACCGTCAGATAAGATGCGGCATCCACAACGATTGCTTTCGGATTAATTTGCGCGATATTTTTACGAACAGCGTTTATATCTTCCAATGAAGCCGAGTCTATTTTATTGACGCAGATAACATCCGACATGCGGGCTACCACTTCTCCCGGATAGTAAGAAACTTCCGCGCCCGGACGCAATGGGTCAACTACACCTACCATCAAATCGGGCACATAGAATGGGAAATCATTATTTCCGCCATCCCAAAGAATTATATCGCATCCGTCGGGATCTTTTTCCGCTTCGCGCAAGATCGCCTCATAATCAACGCCGGCATAAATGACATTTCGTTTTGAAACAACATGAGGTTCATATTCTTCCATTTCTTCAATCGTACATTCGTGTTTTTTCAAATCCTCGACTGTAGCAAAGCGTTGTACCTTTTGTTTTACCAAATCACCATAAGGCATCGGGTGGCGTATCGCGACAACTTTCAATCCCATTTCAACCAAAATCTCGATGATACGTCTCGAAGTCTGGCTTTTTCCGCATCCTGTGCGTGTAGCGCCAACGGCAATTACCGGTTTTGTTGATTTAATCATTGTTTCTTTTGGTCCAAACAGCCAAAAATCAGCGCCGGCGGCATTCACTTCTGCACTTACATTCATTACCCTCGGATAAGGGACATCACTGTATGAAAATACGCATACATCCGCTTTCAGGTCTTTTATCAAGCGGCTGAGTTCTTCTTGCGCATAAATAGGGATTCCTTCGGGATATAAATCTCCTGCTAATTCTTTTGGATATTTTCTCCCGTCAATGTCAGGGATTTGAGCAGCTGTGAAAGCGACAACATTATAGTTCGCATTTCCTCTAAAAAAAGTATTGAAGTTGTGGAAATCTCTTCCAGCAGCTCCAATAATAATTACGTTTTTTTTCATGGTGTTTTATTATTTAAATTGCAAAATGAATCCTTTATTAAAAAAACAGCGCAAAGATAAATAAAAGGGATGAAATATTTGCTTGTTTTTCGTATGCGTATTCTTAAAATATGTGGATAATTATTGGGGAGCATCTTGTTTGCTGCAAGATTTTGTATTGCTTGATTGGTTTAACGAGAATCAGGAAAAATATTTTTTATTTACAATGAATTGATTTTTAATGTATTTACGCTTCTTCACAAATAATTTTTCTCATTATCGAATAAAAAATTTAGAGGTATTATTTTGTGATAATCAAAATAGTATTACCTTTGCAGCCGCTAAACGAGCGAGGGTTCTTTAGGAGGAATTTGGGGGTTAATGCGAGAAAAGGTTGAGCGGTCGGTGTAATGCAGGAATAAAAATCAAAAGATTTTCGGTTGGGTGTTGCACAGGAACAAAAAAGGATCTATCTTTGCAGCCGGTTTTAGGGGGGAGCGTATAGAGAGCGGCTTTTCAGCCGTTTTTTTTGGGTCTTTCCCGACCGAATCGAAAGCGTCGCATCGGTTAACTATTGTACTTATTGATCGCCGTTTCAGGCGCTGCCATCGCAGGTTTGAGACACACAGCGCCGCTGTTTTTTGACCTTGTTTGGAGGGACAGAAAATGAAGCGGCACAAGAGAGCGCTCTTTGACAAGATTGAACAACAAATAATGTAGTATAAGGATAAGGAAAAAGATTTTTATACCACGTCAATTTTTTCACCCTGTAAACAGGAGTGAGAGAGTAACAAGCGTACGACAGCAAGAAATGAGACAGGCATCTTCGGAGGCGAAATAAGAATAGAAATTTACAACGAAGAGTTTGATCCTGGCTCAGGATGAACGCTAGCGACAGGCCTAACACATGCAAGTCGAGGGGCATCATGGATGGTAGCAATACTATTTGATGGCGACCGGCGCACGGGTGCGTAACACGTATGCAATCTGCCCGTAAGCGGGGGATAACCCGGAGAAATCCGGCCTAACACCGCATATATCCGGTTTTTCGCATGGGAGATTG
>JAIRTG010000086.1 GCA_031255055.1 Prevotellaceae bacterium | reverse complement strand
AATGCCCCGGTTGCGAATCACTTCTACAATTTTTCTGATGACGGTGGAACCCGGATTGTTTTCGTAAACTTTTACCAGCATGTTAGGGATAAATTACCAAATTAGTTCGTTTTTGTGATGCGCTTTCAAATAGTTGTTTGCCGTAACAAAATGTTTGTTGCCGATAAACCCTCTGTGCGCGGATAAGGGCGACGGATGTACCGATTTTAATACAAGGTGTTTGTTTGTGTCAATATATGCGCCTTTTTTCTGCGCATAAGCTCCCCAAAGCATGAAAACCAGGTTGCTTTTTTCTTCCGCCAATGCTTGAATGGCGGCGTCGGTGAAGGTTTCCCAGCCTTTGTTCTGGTGCGAACCGGCCTGATGTGCACGTACCGTCAAGGTGGCGTTGAGCAATAGTACGCCTTGTTCGGCCCAATTTGTCAGGTTGCCCGACGCGGGAATGGCTTTCCCTGTGCTGAGTTCGAGCTCCTTGAAGATGTTGGACAGCGACGGCGGAAATTCTACGCCATCGTTTACCGAAAAACATAGTCCGTGCGCCTGCCCCGGCCCGTGATAAGGATCTTGCCCGATGATGACGACCTTGACTTGGTCGAACGGACACCGGTCGAATGCGTTGAAGATGAGCTTGGCCGGCGGATAAATCGTTCTTGACTTGTATTCGCTCCGGACAAAATCGGTTAGTTCTACAAAATACGGTTTGTCGAATTCTTCTTTCAAAATGTTCCCCCAGGAGGCTTCAATACGTACATTCATGGTGATTTGTTTTTGGTTTGTTTATTTCAGTGCGGTGTGTAACCGGTTTAATGCCTCTTTGATAATTGTACGCGAGCAGGCGACATTCATCCGCAGATGGTTTTCGCCTCCCGGCCCGAACATCGTGCCTCTGTTGAATCCCAATTTTGCTTTGCTTACAAAGAAATCAACTAATTTGTCGTCCGACGCAAACCCCAATCGGCTACAGTCCAGCCAAACCAAAAATGAGGCTTGCGGTATCATCGGCGCTATTTCGGGGATGTTTTCCTGCAGGTATGCGACCACATCATCAATATTTTTCTGCACGTAGCCGAGCATTTGCCGGCGCCATTCTTCTCCTTGCGTGTATGCGGCCAGTGTCGCCTCGTAAGCAAAGATATTTCCCCCGCGAAGCTCGTTCTTGTCCAGAAAGGTATCGAGCTTGTTCCGCAGTTTTTCGTTCGGTATGATGTAGTAGGAGGCTATCAGACCCGGCATATTGAATGTTTTGCTCGGCGCCATGTAAGTCACGCTGATATTGGCGGCTTCTTCCGATGTGTTTGCAAAAGGTGTGTGCGTATATTGCTCGAATGTCATATCGGCGTGTATTTCGTCCGAAATGACCGGTATGTTGTGTCTCGTGCAGATTTCGGCGAGCTTTTTTAGCGAATCTTCGTCCCACACCCTTCCGCCGGGGTTGTGCGGGTTGCAAAGTATCAGCAGTTTGGTTTTGTCCGTTATTTTCTGTTCCAGATCTTCAAAATCCATTTGAAACAGGTTGTCCTTTTTCACCAGGGGATTGTAGACGACCTTCCGCCTGTTTTTGATAACTACATTCATAAACGGATAGTAGACGGGAGGCTGCACAATTATTTCATCGCCCTTTTCGGTAAATGCCTGCACCGCAAATGCAAGCCCCGGTACAATCCCGGGCAAAAAGCCGATGGCGTTTTCAGCTACTTTCAGGTTGTGATGCCGATATACCCAGTCGGCAATAACCGACTGAAAATTGTCGGGTACGGCAGTGTATCCCAAAACGGGATGCTTCAGCCGTTCGGCAATCGCGTTTAAAATGAAATCGGGTGTCCTGAAATCCATATCGGCCACCCATAGCGGAAGCACGTCGTCTGTCCCGAAAATGTCTTTCCGGTATTTCAGTTTAATCGCGTCGGTGTTGCTTCTGTCGATTATTTCGTCGAAATGATACATTGCGTTTTTGTGTTTGTTTTTGTGTTCGGATTATTCGAAAATTTCTTCTATCGGCTGACCGAGATTTGCGTTCGGAAACGGGATGTCCAAAATTCTCGAAAGCGTCGGGGCGACGTCTACTATCCGGTAGGTTGAGTGGATTGTTTTTGAAGGTATTTTCCATCCGTACAAAAATAAAGGAACATACGATTGAATGTCGTTCGACAAATCGACGTGGCGGTTTTTTTCGTCAACTTCCATCCATCCCGGCAGGAGCGTAATGATCACGTCGCCAATCTGATTGTTATGATATGAGTTGCGGAGTTTGCTTGTTTCGCTCCGGAAATCGCCGCTCGAATGGAGAACCTGACTTGTGGTGTAAGCAGCCTGTATGCCTTCAAATTCAAGCATAAAATCGGCCACCTGCTGCCGGACTTTTGAGAAATCGAATCCTCTTTGTTCCATTTTCTGTTTGTTCAGATAAATGTTTTTCCCATAGTAGCCCAATACCCATTGCTCTTGTCCGTAGATAGCCATCAGGTACGTATTTAACAATGCCATCGACCTGTCGGCAACAAAGTATCCCGAAGGAATATTATGTTCCGTCAAATCGGCCGGATAATGCAGGGTTGTCTGATTACCCGTCAAAAAGATCAATGTATTATCAAGGCCTGCCGTTTTTTCGATTTGTTGCATAAGATGTTGTATCTCGCGGTCGAGGCGCTTGTACATGTCTTCCTTTTCGGCGATTTGAAGCGCTCCCATCCGCTCTTTCGGGGTGACAACCGTGTACTGAAGCATCAGCATGTCGGGATACTGGTCTTTTCCAAGCCTTTCGTCTTGAATGATTTTGATAGCCAGTTCGGTCACAAGCGCGTTGGCGGCCGGTGTATTTTTTATGATAGTGCTTGCCGATGCCTGTTTTTTGTCGGTCGGACTGTATTTGAAGCCTTTTCTTTTCGCGCCTTCCGTCGTCGATGGATACAGATAGGAAGCGACGGTCGAAATCGGTTCCCAATCGCGCGAGGCCAATAGTTGGAAATAGCCGGTGTTCATCTCATCGGCCGAACGCGATAGTCCGTCGGCGTAGTAGGCGGTAGTGACCCATTTCAAATTTACATCGTCGATCCACGCAACCGCCCGCGCCGTATGTCCGCCGAGCATAATCGCGTCGTCGGCATTGATGGCGACTGTATAATTTTTTGAGAGATGGGCGTTTGCTATCGAAAGTTCGTCCAAAACGGTGGAGGCCAATAGCCGTTGTGCCGAATATTTTTCCCATGTTCCGATGCCGGCTTGTCTCTCGTCGTTCAAAACGGACACGATGCTTCTCGTTTTTTTATCAAAAAAATTACCGGACGAAATGCCGTGGTAGAACGGGACGCTTCCTGTCATCAGGCTTGCCCAATCGGGCGCATTTCCTGCGGAAACGGTGTTGTAAACGATATTCGGGCATTTCGTGCCGTGATTCACAAACGCTTTGAATCCGTTTGTGTCGAAACCGTCCATCATACTGTTGAGGTGCATTTGCTGCAATCCGTCAACAACGATACCGACTACCAACAGTGGACGGTCGGGCCGCTTTTGCTGAGCGCCAACCTCGAAAGTACAAAAAAACAGGATGATGAAAAGAAGGAGTTTTGAAAGAAAATGATTCATATCTATTGCGTACACGAACTTGAAGAAATAATTTAAACCGATTGTTCTGCGTCGAACATCGTGCGTCGAAGATGACGGGGAACACAGAAACTTAAAGGAATCCACAAAAGTACGTCTTTTTCAAAATAATTTAATACGTGTGTATGATAAAATAATTAAAACAGGCACGGTATCTTGAAACGGCGATTTATACTCAAATCGAATTCATTTGCGAGAAATAAATAAAAATAAGACCTTTGCATCGTGAAAATGAAGTTAACATCAGAATCCTTACAAGAGTTGAAACAAATTCAACGCAATGTAT
>JAIRTG010000027.1 GCA_031255055.1 Prevotellaceae bacterium | reverse complement strand
CGGCGGGGTGCATTATGCCCAGTGAATATAAGGGGTGCATTATGTCCGGTAAATATAAGTCGCGTAGCGACTTTCGGGGCGTTGCGGGGCAGCGCCCCGCAGAGGGGGTAGCGGAAGACCGCGCAGCGGGCTGAAGCGAGGGGGAGACTTCCCCCCCCTAATTCTCTTTCTCTTTCTTTAAGGAAGACTGCCGTTGCTGTTTAGTGTTTAACGATTAGTGATTGGTGTTTAATGATTAGTGTCATAATGCAGTTCGTCGTGTTTAATCACTAATCATTAAACACGAATCACTAATCGTTAAATATTGAACACTACACACGAAACTTTTTTTTGGGTAGTCTGATAATTTAATGCTAACTTTGTTCCTGAATTTATCAGGTTTTAACATATATATAACATGATCTATAGTTGGATTCCGGCCCTAATGAGTACTATCGTGGTCAGCCTGCTATCGTTTACAGGCGTTTTTATGCTGTCGCTCAAGGCCGCAAGTTTACGGAAATTACTGACTTACCTTATTTGCTTTGCAGTCGGCGCTCTGCTGGGTAACGTGTTCTTCCATCTAATCCCCGAAATATTCGAACATACACACGGCGATTTGACAAATGCCTGGCTGTGTATTCTGAGCTTTCTGGCTTTTTTTGTCATCGACCAGTTGCTCCATGTTCACCAAAAGACGGATACTCCCATAGAATCTTACGGATATTTGAGCCTCTATACCGATGCGGTTCATAACTTTACGGATGGTATCCTGATAGGAGCGGCGTGGATGGTTTCCCCCGAAATGGGCTTTGCTACAACACTGGCAATTGTCCTGCATGAAATACCGCAGGAAATAAGCGATTTCGCTGTGTTGATAAAAGCCGGCTTCTCAAGAAATAATGCCCTGCTGTTTAATTTTATAGCGGCGTGTAGCGCTATCCTGGGTACCGTGCTGACTTTGTTGATGGGACATCATATCCGACCGCTTTCGACCTGCATATTGCCCGTTGCGGCGGGCGGATTTATCTATCTGGCTGCCGCCAGCCTGCTTCCGGAAGTGTTGAGAGAAAGTACAAAAAAGAATTTACTGCTCTTTCTGCCGGTTATACTGGCCGGAATCGCACTGATGTATATCTTCACAATCTACGGCGGACATACACATACACACTAAATCCGGTTGTCGTACGATGCGATAACCTCTAAAAAAAGAACAATGAAGTCTTTTATAAAACGAATGTGCTTCCTGTTTTTTGTGCCCGCCTGCCTGTCGGCACAAACCTTGGATTGGAAAGCCGGAATGTATTATTTCTTCGACAATACGGAATTTGGTAAGTCGACCCTGACCGACGACCAAACAATGACAGGCGTACACCTTACGCCCGAATTGGGGATCAAATGGGAAAATAATCACGGGATCTATGCAGGCGTAGACTTGTTGAAAAAAAGCGGAACGAATGACTTTATCGACGACGTAAAGGCTGTTGTGTATTATCGGTATGCCGACGGGAAAAATACTTTTTACGCAGGCGCCTTCCCTCGAAAAGCGTTGCTGAAGAACTATTCGGCTGTTTTTATCCAAGATTCCATCCGTTATTTCCGTCCGGTGATGAACGGCTTGTTCTATCAGTCGGATGGGGATCGCGCTTTTTTCAATGTGTGGCTCGACTGGACAGGCGCCCAGTCGGAAACAATGCGTGAAAGCTTTTACTTGGGAACTTCCGGATATAAGGCCTTTGGGACGCTTTTTGCCGACTTTCAGGCCTATTTGTTCCACTACGCAAACACACGTCCGAGTACGCCGACATTCAATGTAAGCGAGCAGTTTTTGTTACAGCTATCGCTGGGAGTCGACTTGGCCGGTAAAACCTTTTTTGACAGGCTCGACTTTTCGGCGGGGGTGCTGGCAGGACTCGAAAGACGACGAAATACCGACAACGGAACGTGGATACCCGTTGGGGCCGTTCTCCAACTAAATGCGACCTACAAGCGATTCGGCGTCGAAAATCTTGTGTATGCCGGACAAAAACGCTTGAGGCTATACAAACAATACGGCGGAAATTTCTACTGGAATACCCCCTTTTTACAAAACGAATTTTATGCGCTGAGCAAATGGCAGATCCGTTTGTTTAACAACAAACAGGTTGATGCGAAAATAGGAATGAATCTCCACTTCTCGGAAAAAACCATTCTGTTTGAGCAAGTCCTATCGTTGACGGTCGAGCTGTCCGGTCGAGCTATTGAACAAAGAAAGACTTTTGAATGAAACTCTCGCAATCACGTTAAATCTTTGATTTATGCTGGTAAAAACATTTGGCGCGGCGGTGCACGGCATCAACGCCACAACGATCACAATTGAAGTAAGTGTAGGTCAGGGCATCCGTTTTCTCCTTGTCGGACTGCCCGATAATGCCGTAAAAGAAAGCCACGAAAGAATAGGCGCAGCCTTATCGTTCAACGGCTACAAGCTACCTCGAAAGCAGATTATTATCAACATGGCCCCTGCGGATATCCGCAAAGAAGGCTCTGCGTACGACCTGCCTTTGGCGATCGGGATATTGGCGGCCGACGAAAAGATAGATCCGGAAACATTGCATCAGTATGTCATTATGGGTGAGTTGTCGCTCGACGGCAGCCTGCAGCCGATAAAAGGCGTGTTGCCGATCGCTATCAAAGCCCGTGAAGAAGGGTTTAAAGGATTCTTTCTGCCGAAGCAGAATGCCCGCGAAGCAGCGGTTGTCAACAATCTGGACGTATACGGCGTAGAAAATATGACCGAGGTGATTGACTTCTTCAACGGACAATCGTCCCTGAAGCCGACGGTGGTGAATACAAGAGAAGAGTTTTTTCAGAATATAAATCAGGCCGAAATAGATTTTTCCGACGTAAGAGGGCAGGAGAGTGTGAAAAGAGCGTTGGAAGTGGCTGCTGCCGGCGGACATAATATCATTATGATCGGTCCTCCCGGAGCGGGAAAATCAATGCTTGCCAAACGTATCCCAACCATTCTCCCGCCACTGACTTTGCACGAAGCGTTGGAAACAACCAAAATACATTCTGTGGCGGGAAATATAGGTAACAACACATCGTTGATTTCGCAACGACCTTTCAGAAGCCCGCACCACACCATCTCGGATGTTGCGCTGGTTGGCGGAGGGACATTCCCGCAGCCGGGAGAGATTTCGATGGCGCACAACGGCGTTTTGTTTCTGGATGAGTTGCCCGAATTTAAAAGAACGGTGCTCGAAGTGATGCGTCAGCCTCTCGAAGACCGGAAGATAAGCATCTCGCGTGCCAGGTTTGCCATCGATTATCCGGCGAGTTTTATGCTGGTTGCTTCGATGAATCCCTGTCCCTGCGGTTATTATAATCATCCCACTCGCGACTGTGTGTGTGCACCGGGCATTGTTTCAAAATACCTGAGTCGCATTTCGGGTCCTTTGTTAGACCGGATTGATATTCATATCGAAATAGTGCCTGTCCCTTTCGAGAAACTATCGGAAATGAAACCGTCCGAGTCGAGCGAAGAGGTCAGGAAAAGGGTCATCAGGGCTCGCGAGATTCAGGCTCAGAGATTCAGGCATATCGATAGCGTGTATTGCAATGCTCAAATGTCGTCGAAACTGCAACGCGAACATGCCAGTCCCGACAGAGAGGGAGGCGAACTGCTTAAAAATGCCATGCAGCGTTTGAATCTGTCGGCACGCGCCTACGACCGCATTTTGAAAGTGGCAAGAACCATTGCCGATCTGGACAATGCGACAAACATCGCATCGCGACATATTGCCGAAGCAATCAATTATCGAAATCTGGATAGAGAAGGCTGGACGGGGTGATTTTGGCGACGAACGGTTCGTCGTTATTCGAGTTTATAGCCGAAATTACGAAGTGAAATATCTTTGTTGCGCCAGTTCTTCTCAACCTTTACGAACAGTTCCAGATAGATTTTTTTATCGAAAAACAGTTCCAAATCCTTTCGGGACTCTGTGCCGACTTTTTTCAGCGATTTGCCTCCTTTCCCGATAATGATACCTTTTTGGGAATCTCGTTCTACATAAATAATGGCGCTTATGTTGATTATTTTTTCTTCTTCTTTGAAGTTTTCTACTTCCACTTCTACCGAATAGGGGATTTCTTTGTCGTAGTTCAGGAGGATTTTTTCGCGGATAATTTCGGTCACGAAAAAGCGTTCGGACTTATCTGTCAACTGATCTTTATCGAAAAAGGGAGGGGAAGCAGGCAGCAGTTCCAGTATGCGATTGAAAACAGAATGGATATTGAATTTTTCCAGCGCCGAAATCGGAAATATTTCCGCTCTTGCTAAAATAGCCTGCCAGCGCTCAATCAATTCGTCCAATTTCGCTTGGTCGATTAGATCAATTTTGTTGATGATCAAAAGCAATGGCGCAGTATTGGAATTTACTTTTTCGACAAAATCGGTATTCTTTTCAGCCGTATCGTAAATATCCGTTACATACAGCAACACATCCGCATCTGTCAATGCCGAGCGTGAGAATTTCAACATCGATTCTTGTAGCCGGTAGTTGGGTTTTAACACTCCCGGCGTGTCCGAAAACACAATCTGGAAATCGTCGCCGTTTACAATTCCTAAAATTCGATGTCGTGTTGTCTGCGCCTTTGAGGTGATGATTGAAATCCGTTCGCCGACAAGCGCGTTCATAAGCGTAGATTTACCTACATTCGGATTCCCGATGATATTTACAAATCCTGATTTGTGCATAAAATGAAAGTTTTAAATTATTTCGATGAATGTTTCATTACGATCGGCCTGCCGTAAGTTTACCGGATTCATCGATGACAGGAAAAAATTCGTCCGTAATGCTTGATAATTCCGCACAAAGATAATCAATATTTGGGTTGGCATAAAATGCTTGAACAGAATCGGATATTATACTGGAGACCGCTCATCGACTGTTTTTTTTAATTTTTATCGGAAATAAGTATCTTTACGCACTTATTAAACGAACTATATTTGGATAAAAATTATGAGTGAAATCAAAATTGCAGTAATTGGCTTAGGGTATGTGGGATTGCCGTTGGCCGTCGAGTTTGGGAAGAAATATAAAGTTTTGGGATATGACATAAACCGGCAGCGCGTCGAAGAGCTGAAGGAGGGTAAAGATCATACTTTGGAAGCAAATGTTGATGATCTGAAAAGCGTGATTGAGTCAGGAAACAGCAATCCTGATGTGGGACTATCGTTTTCAAGTGAAGAGGATGATTTAAAACCATACAATAGATATATTGTAACGGTTCCGACACCGATTGACAGATTTAACACTCCCGATTTGAAGCCGTTGATCAGCGCCTCAAAAATGTTGGGAAGAGTGATATCCAAAGGGGATATTGTGATTTATGAATCGACCACCTATCCGGGATGTACGGAAGACGATTGTATTCCGGTGATTGAAAAAGCATCGGGTTTGAAATTCAATATAGATTTTTATGCAGGGTACAGTCCCGAACGTATCAATCCCGGCGATAAAGTCAATACGCTGACAAAAATAAAGAAAGTGACTTCGGGTTCAACGCCGGAGATTGCCGATAAAGTAGATACGCTTTATGCCTCTATCATTGCAGCCGGAACGCACAAAGCCTCTTGTATAAAAGTGGCGGAGGCGTCGAAGATCATAGAAAATGCGCAGCGCGATGTAAACATCTCCTTTGTAAATGAGTTGGCATTGATTTTCGACCGCATTGGTATCGATACGACCGAAGTGCTGGAGGCTGCCGGAACAAAATGGAACTTTTTAAAATACCGTCCCGGTTTAGTCGGCGGACATTGTATTAGCGTCGATCCCTATTATTTGGCAAATAAAGCAGAAACTTTGGGATATGTCCCTCAAGTAATATTGTCGGGAAGAAGGGTGAATAACAGTATCGCGCCTTTCATAGCAAACAAAGTACTGAAACTGATGATTCGGAAAGATCACAAAATAAAAGGCTCGAATGTGCTTATTTTAGGAGTGACTTTTAAAGAAAACTGTCCGGATATTCGCAATACCAAAGTGATCGACATTTACAAAGAACTGTGTGAGTTCGGCATGAATGTCGATTTGTATGACCCTTGGGTTTGTGCAGAAGAGTTGAAAGAAGAATATGGTGTGGATGTCATGAAAGACTTGGATTTGAGTAAGAAATATGAAGCGATTGTACTTGCTGTGGCGCATGAGGAATTTATGCAGTTTGATTTTGAAAAACATTACAAGCAAGGCGCTGTGGTTTTTGATGCAAAAGCGGTAGCGGACAGACGTTGGGTGGACGGAAGATTATAATAATTAAACAGATAAAATATTTATGAATATAGCGATTGTAGGAACCGGGTATGTTGGTTTGGTAACAGGAACATGCTTTGCAGAAATGGGCGTGAATGTTACTTGTATCGATGTTGATAAAGAAAAAATTGAAAAATTGAAAGAAGGCATTGTGCCGATATTTGAAACAGGGCTTGATGAATTGGTAAAGAAAAATTATCAGGCAGGCAGATTAACGTTCACAACGGAGTTATCATCGTGTTTAGACGATGTTGAAGTTGTTTTTTCGGCAGTTGGTACCCCTCCGGACGAAGACGGAAGCGCCGACTTACGCTATGTGTTGGAGGTTGCTTCCACGATTGGCAAATATATGAATAAATATGTGCTGGTCGTGACAAAGAGTACAGTGCCTGTCGGAACCGCGCAAAAAGTAAAAGCAAAAATTCGGGAAGAGTTAGATAAACGTGGATTTGATATGGAATTTGATGTGGCGTCGAATCCTGAATTTTTGAAAGAAGGCACTGCGATAAAAGACTTTATGAGTCCTGACAGAATTGTGGTAGGTGTTGAAAGTGAACGTGCCAAGCAATTAATGGATAAATTGTACAAGCCCTTTACGCTTAATAATTATCGGACTATTTTTACAGATATATCATCAGCCGAAATGATAAAATATGCGGCGAATGCAATGC
Source organism: Prevotellaceae bacterium (assembly GCA_031255055.1). Classification (GTDB taxonomy): domain Bacteria; phylum Bacteroidota; class Bacteroidia; order Bacteroidales; family Paludibacteraceae; genus JAIRTG01. The sequence continues at coordinate 3,355 of JAIRTG010000027.1, read as the reverse complement.
TTGCTACACGTATTTCATTTATGAATGACATTGCAAACTTATGTGAATTAGTTGGAGCGGATGTCAATATGGTTCGTCACGGTATCAGTTCTGACTCCCGAATAGGACGCAAATTTCTTTATCCCGGTTGCGGGTATGGCGGCAGTTGTTTTCCAAAAGACGTGAAGGCTTTGATTAAAACCGCTGCGAAAAACGGTTATGAGATGAAAGTTTTGAAAGCGGTAGAGGATGTAAACGAAAAGCAAAAAGCCATTCTTTTTGAAAAACTGAATAATTATTATAGAGGCGATTTAAAGGGGAAAACGATTGCGTTATGGGGCTTGGCCTTTAAACCTGATACAGATGATATGCGTGAAGCGCCTTCTTTGGTGACAATTGGTTTGCTGGTAAATGCGGGATGTACAGTTAAGGTATATGACCCGGTAGCAATGGAAGAATGTAAACGCCGTGTTGGAGATAAAGTAAGCTATGCACTTGATATGTACGATGCAGCAGTAGATGCCGACGCCTTATTGTTGCTTACGGAGTGGAGAGAATTCCGTTTACCAAGTTGGAATGTACTAAAGAAAACCATGAATCATCTGCTGATAATCGATGGACGGAATATTTATGAAAAAGAGGAGATGAGAGAAAATAATTTTACATACATGGGTATATAGAGATGTGTCAATACTATGTGAAGTGCCCCATAGATGAAAATAGTGTTGAAAGAACATCTCCTAATTAAACTTACTCAGTCAGTTACAATAACAGATAATCTTTTTTGTAATACAATGTAATTATGAGCAATTTAAGAAATGTGGAAGACCGAATTATCACGCTTCGCAATCAGAATGTAATTCTTGACAGCGATGTGGCGGCACTATATGGTGTAGAAACACGCGATATTAATAAAGCAGTAAAAAATAATCCCGAAAAATTTCCTCATGGGTATATTTTTGAGATTGATAAAAAAGAGTTTACAGATTTGCGGTGGAAAATTTCCACTGCAAACTTCACAAAAACGCGAGTGCTGCCCAAAGCATTTACCGAAAAAGGACTTTATATGCTTGCCACAATTCTGAAAAGTGAGCAGGCAACAAAAACAACAATAGAAATTGTAGAAACCTACGCGAAACTTCGCGAACTTTCACGCACAGTTGCCGAACTTTCACAGACTAAAGACGAGCCGACACAAGAATCGCTGATGCAAAAAAGCGGCGAAATATTCTCTGAACTTCTCGATGATGGAATGAAGGTAAGCGGTACAGAAACAAGTTTTGAAATAAACTTTGCCGTTATGAAATTTAAACACACAGTAAAAAGAGAGCCAAAGATAAACGAAACCCCTCCTGAAAATAAACAATAAAAAATGCTTGTTCAATTACACTACTCAATGAAAGCAGGCCTGAAAGAAGCAGCAATCGTGTATTGGATAACTTGAGATAAAAAAAAGTACAGTTTTGAATATGTTCAACGAAAATCAATATATAGAATTTAAGCCGAATTTCAATAGCGATGTCATTGAAACGTTTGTTGCTTTTGCCAATACCAAAGGCATTTTCAAAGATATTGAGTGGGTAGAACGCTACGGCACAGGTATTTGGAGAATAAAGGATTATTTTCTGAATTCCGGTTCGCACGAACCTGTTTTTGAAAATTTTCAACACAGATTTAGAGTAATTGCTTATACTTTACAGTGGAGAATCGCAGAAAAGGGAACAGAAAACGGTGAAAAAATATCATTAAACCAACAAAAAATAATAGACAATATTGTAACTAATTCTCGTATTTCCATTAAAGAATTGTCTGCTTCGGTGGAAATTGCTGAAAGTAAAGTCAAAGCCAACATTACTATACTTAAAAACGCTTGGTATTCTCAAAAGAATAGGCGCCGACAAAGGTGGATATTGGAAAATAATACGGTAAAATGTGCAGGGGAATTAGTTTTTTTCCATCCTTTTTTATACCTTTGCACGCAGTTTTTTTATTTGTTCTTTATTCTGAAAATTGGTCGTTTTATTGTTGTTCAACTTTCAAATAAAGAAAAAAAGTAGTATACAAATTTACATGCTCTAATAAATGAATATTTTACCTGACAGAAAAAGTCAAACAGTTGAATTTAAACTGAATTTCAATGAGGAAGTTATTGAAACACTTGCTGCTTTTGCCACTACTGAAGGTGGAAAGGTATATGTTGGCATGAGTGATGATGGAAGAGTTATAGGGGTAACTCTTGAAAAAGGAACAACTCAACAATGGCTTAATGAAATTGAGAGTAAAACAGATCCATTGTTGCTTGCCGATGCCAAAATTGTTACGATTGACAATAAGGAAATCGTTATTCTTTCTATCGACGAATATCCGATAAAGCCGGTTGCTATAGGAGAAAAGTGTTATGAAAGAGTTGGCGATTCTATTCGTTTATTGCCTGTTTCGGAAGTCGTGAATTTGCATTTGAAGACGTTTGATACAAGTTGGGATGCTTGCCTCGACTGCGTTCACGCCGAAAGCGACTTGTCAATAGATAAAATTTTGTCGGCAATGGAGATTATCCGTAAAAATGGTGTTTTGCTTGACGATAATCCGATGACTTTTTTGCAGAAATATAGCTTGATTCGTGATGGTAAAATTACGTGTGCCGCTTATTGGCTGTTTAAAAAAGATGATTCTTGCGAAACAGCGATCGAACTCGAACGTTTTCAAACCGAAATTATAATAGAAGACAGTGTCCGCACTAAGAGTGATGTTATCACGCAGGTTAGTCAAGTGATTGATTTTGTGAAAAAACACACTTGCAAAGAACCTGTTTTTGAAAGCGAGTCACAAACAACTGAACGTTGGCTGTATCCATTAGAAGCATTGCGAGAAGTCATTGTTAATATGATCGTTCACAGAGATTATCGTTCTACTGCCGGTTCTATCGTAAAAGTTTTTAACGATAGAATTGAATTCTGGAATCCGGGTTCATTTCCTCCTTATATTTCAATTGAAGATTTATACAACAATACGTATAGTTCCAATCCTCGAAATAAGATTATTGCTGATGTTTTCAAGGATATGAAATGGATTGAAAAAGTAGGTACAGGATATAAGAGAATTTTTGAATATTTTAATGCGAAAAATTTGAAACTTCCAAAAATTGAGATACGATCGCGTGGTGTATTAATTACAGTTTTTGCAGCGTTTGAGATGGGCGAAGGTGAGATAAGTGGAGAGGCAGCTACGGAAGTTGTATTGAATGTCATAAAAAGCAATCCTAAAATTTTGCAAAAACAGATTGCAGAAAAATTAAAGATTACAGAAGATAGTGTGTATTGGCATATAAAGAGATTGAAAGATAAAGGAGTAATAAAACGCGGAGCTAAAGCCGATT
>JAIRTG010000006.1 GCA_031255055.1 Prevotellaceae bacterium | reverse complement strand
CCGCTAAAAGCCAATAATCAACCGCATGAATAGGGCTAATTTTATTCTGCATTAACAGTGATGCAGAACTAAAAATAGCGTCATGATTCATAGAAATTCAAATTTAGCGAAGGAAATAGTTCCTGAAGCCGATGTAACAGGTTTTGTAAAAGACCTGCTTACAGGTAATATCCTCTCACTCCTTTACACACAGGATAAAATCAGGTGCTTTTTCGTAAAAAGTGTATGCTATCTGAGAGGGCGGATTGATTGCCTTTATCACTTCACAGGGCGTTTTCAATCCGGAACAGAACAGGCCGATACGGGAATATCTGGTGAACGTCTGCGATGTTGTTTCCGCTATCCGCTTACCGAATAGTTTGTTTACGGAAAATGCCGGAACGGAAATCGAAAAATCGAAAAATCGAAAAATCACAAACCTGCTCTGAAATCGACAAACAATCATTACTTTTGCCTTCAAACACCTGTCGTTATGAAAGAAACTATAGATTATTCACAAATTCCGAACAATTATTTAATTTGCCTTCATAGAGAATGTCCGAAAGCAGACAACTGTTTAAGACATCTTGCTGCAGAGGTCATTCCGTCGGAGGTCAAACAATTAAATATTATCAATCCCAAATACTTGGCCTCTTTCGAAAGTGATTGTACCTGTTATAAGGCTGCTGAAAAAATGCGCTACGCCAAAGGATTCGTTAAAATGCTGGAGAATATGCCCTATAAGCAAATGCAGCATGTTTCCCGTTCTTTGATAGCTCATTTCGGACGTATGATGTATTTCCGTATGCGCAAAGGCGATCGCTTACTTTCACCGGCTGAGCAGCAAAGTTTATTGGTTATAGTCGGGCATTGCGGCATATCCCAGCCTCAAGACTTTGACGAATACATAGAGAATTATGAATGGTAGTCTGTTTCATACTTATGAAACTGCGGTTTCGCAGTTTTGATACGGCAGTTTCAACCTTACGAAATTTGAGTTTCGTAAAGAAGAAATTGTAGTTTCAACATCACGAAACCAAAGTATCAACACGATGAAATTATCATACTATTCTTTTGTTGTTCGCCTGCAATTAGAGTTAAGAAGAGACGCGCTCAATGAAGGTTGAATCACTAATCACTCATCACTATTTAATCACTGTCTTACGGGGCGTTGCGGGGCAGAGCCCCGCTGAGGGGGTAGCGGAAGACGCCGTAGGCGGCTGAAGCGAGGGGGAGACTTCCCCCTCCTAAATCTCTTTCTCTTTCTCTTTCTCAAGAATGATGCTACTTCGGCATCCCGATTGTATAAATCTGGGTGCCGAACATTGTGGGCAATCTTTTCATCTAATTCATCACGAAACACACGCTGTTCACTTTCTCATACTGATGATAATGGGGAGTTTCACTTGTCGGTGTATCCCTTTTTCGGGATGGAATATCTCGGCATACACAACATATATACTCGGATTGGCGGTTTTTCCCGATTCGGTTGTTCCGTCCCAAATGAAAAAACCTTCGGTCGATAAAAGGGCGGTCGAACAGACGGTTGTCAGATGCTGTCCGTTTGCGCCCAGAATCTGGATACTCGCCATGTATCCGGCCGACTCTGTTGTGTATCGAATGAAACAAAGGTCGTTCAATCCGTCGTTGTCGGGGGTGAAAATCGGTGGGTCGAGCCAAATCAGGTTGTCTGCGTCCGCAGGGGGAAACAACTCCCGATATTGGGCGTTTTTGTACCCGGGCGTCCCGAAATGATATTCGGAACCGGCCGAATGCCACGATGTCGCGTCTTGCGTTGCCAAGTGGGGGTGAATCTTTTCTAAGGCTACGCCTCTCCTGTTCTTGATCAATGATTGATGCCATTTTGCGCTGTAGGTCAACTCGTCAAAGATTTCGGTTTTGTCGGCATTTGTTAGTACCAGCGTCGCGCTTTCGTTGTTCAGGGCCGTCCACTGTGCAACGGACAGGATGTGACTCCCGACCGGACAACGATGATGAGTCGAAACTGTTTGGGCGTCGGTGCAAAAAGCAATATAGTCGTCCGGCAACAGGAGGGTGCCTTCGGGGATTTTGACGCCGGTGTTCAACGAACCGTCGGCTTTCCGGACGGTGAAAATAAGCCCCGATAAGTCCAGCGCTTTGTTGCCGGAGTTGGCTAACTCGATGTATTCGAGCGATTCATTGGGACTGTCGAACATGATTTCGTTGAAAACAACGTCGCCGTATTCGGGTTCCTCCGAAAGAGCGAATTTTTTGATGTTTTCTGTCAGCCTGTTTCCCGACAAATCTGTCACTCCGTCGAGTTCGATTGTGTAGACAGTTCCGGGTGCAAAGGTTTCGGGAAAAGACAGGATGAGTCGGATATTGTCTGCCGACAATTCCGCATTGTCCGGCGCTCCCATGCGGTTGTCTACCGAAAAGGAGGCTTTTGATATGTCTACGGCTTCGGAAAATTCCAGTACGAGCTTGTCGGGCGATTCTATCGCAAGCCATCGCAGTGTGGGCGGTTCGGTGTCGATGACCTTGTTGCCTGTCACGAAAATATCGTCGAAAAAATAATACTTCCCTGTTGTGTTTGTGTTGGAAAACAAGAGTCCGAAATAGGAGCTGTTTGTTACGACGGTGTTTTTTGTCGTACCTTCCAACTGAAATTCGGCTTCCGAATCCGGTTTGCTGTAAAGTTTAAAGTTGCCGTCTTCGTCGCGCGTTACCTTGACGGTCAGTTCCACCGGATTGCCGTCTGTTCTTTTGTCGGTTCCGTCGATTATTTTGGTGTGCTTTGTTCCTTCCTGTAAAAAAAGGGAAACTTCGTCGTTTGTCCCGCCGATTTTCACATAGTATGCGCGACACGCTTGGCTGACGTCCGTCCGGTCCGAAACGAGGTAGACGGAGGCATAGTTGTTGGCCGATGTGGGATAGGTTATCTTCACCCGACATTCCCATTCGGCGTTGCTCATTGCTTGCGAAGCTGTGAACAGGTATGATTTGGAGGCCGATGGGGCGTTTGACCGCAGTTGAAAATTGTCTATGACGAAATGGTCGCTCATCCCTTCCCAAACAGGGTTTTCGGTGAAGTTGCCGTCCGAAAAGGTTTCGCCGACTTGCGACAGACTGTAGAGGGGTAAGAAAACGGCATAAATAATAAATTTTCGTTTCATCGGTCTAAACGGTTCTGTTAAATGTAAATGGATTATCTTTGCGGGAATTTATCTCATTTTAAATCCGATTCCGACAGTTTGCCTGTCGGAGAGGTGCAAATGTAAACATTATTTATAAAATCGACTAATTATCCGAAAACAATGAGAGTAGCAATTGTAGGCGCCAGTGGCGCTGTTGGACAGGAGTTTTTACGTGTGTTGGCCGAGCGTCGTTTTCCGTTGACGGAGCTTGTGCTGTTCGGTTCGTCGCGAAGTGCGGGGAACGTGTATGCGTTCGGCGGGGAAAAAACGGTAGTGAAAGAGTTGAAGCATGGCGACGATTTCAGGACGATCGATCTTGTTTTCACATCCGCCGGAGCGGGTGTATCAAAGGAATTTGCCGCTGATATTACAAAATACGGCGCGGTGATGATCGACAATTCAAGTGCGTTCCGGATGGAGGACGATGTGCCGCTGGTTGTCCCCGAAGTAAATGCCGCCGACGCCGACATCCGTCCGAGGGGCATCGTTGCCAATCCGAATTGTACGACGATTCAACTGGTTGTGGCGCTGAAGCCGATAGAGGATTTGTCGCACATCAGACGGGTGCATGTTGCGACATATCAGGCTGCCAGCGGTGCGGGCGCTGCGGCAATGGCCGAACTGACGTTGCAGCACAAACAGCTTGCGAACGGAGAGCTGCCTACCGTCGATAAATTTGCCTACCAGCTGGCGTATAATCTGATTCCGCAAGTGGATGTTTTTACTGAAAACGGTTATACGAAAGAGGAGATGAAGATGTATCACGAGACGCGCAAAATTATGCACTCGGACATAAGCGTCGGTGCGACTTGTGTACGTGTTCCGGCTCTGAGAGCACATTCCGAGAGTGTTTGGGTCGAAACGGAGCGTCCGTTAAGCCTTGCCGAGGTACGCGAAGCGTTTGCAAATGCACAAGGTGTCGAGGTGATCGATCATCCCGCCGAAAGACAGTATCCGATGCCCCTGTTTCTTTCGGGCAAAGATCCGGTGCATGTGGGACGTATCCGCAACGACTTGTCTAATCCCAACGGTCTCGCCTTTTGGTGTGTCAGCGACCAGATAAAGAAAGGGGCTGCCCTGAATGCCGTCCAAATAGCGGAGTACCTGATAGCCGGCGACGGACGGTAGTTATACGAAAATCGAGAAAATAGTGACCCGGCCGCCGACATCTAACGTCGGCGGTTGTTGATCATTAGAACGGCACGTCATCATTTCGGCCGTTCAAGGGGGGTAGCGGTTCATGGTTGAAGTCGCTATTTGCGGCGCTGAGTTTCGATACGTACGTTTTATAGGAGCCTGCTGCGGGATTATCATCTTCGTCGTAATCGTCTTTGTTCAGGAATTTGGCGTACACGTTTTTGAATTTCAGCGGAACGATGCCCACAGCTCCGTTACGGTGTTTGGCAACGAGCAGTTCGGCGATACCGATAAGCGACTCGCCGGTTTCGGGATTCTCGGTAATGCGGTAGTATTCGGGTCGGTGGATGAAACACACCATATCGGCATCCTGCTCAATGGCGCCCGATTCGCGCAAATCGGCCAACTGCGGACGCTTACCTTCGTAACCGGTACGCCCCTCGACGCCGCGATTCAATTGCGACAGGGCTATAATCGGAATATCCAGTTCTTTAGCAAGACCTTTCAGCGAGCGGGAAATCATACTTACTTCCTGCTCACGGCTACCGAAATTCATCCCGCTGGCGTTCATAAGCTGTAAATAGTCGATCATAATACACTGCACGTTATATTCCTTCACCAGTCGGCGGGCTTTACTTCTGAGTTCAAAAATGGACAGACTCGGTGTATCATCGATATAAATCGGCGCATCGATCAGTTGATTAATATCATTATCGAATTTTTGCCATTCGGCTTTATCCAACTGTCCGTTTTTAATTTTTTCGCCCTCGAGTTGACACACGTTCATGATAAGCCGGTTGACCAGTTGGACATTCGCCATTTCCAACGAAAAAACGGCCACAGGCGTATTAAAATCAACCGCCATATTCTTCGCCATAGACAGGACAAATGCCGTTTTTCCCATCGCGGGTCGGGCAGCGATGATGATCAAGTCCGACTTTTGCCAGCCCGACGTAATCTTATCCAGCGAATGGAATCCGCTTGGGATACCGCTTGCTCCCTGTTTGGCCGCTGCGAGACTCATCCGTGTACGCGCTTCCTCGATAATGGGGTTAATCTGTGTGACATCTTTTTTAAGATTTCGTTGTGAAACTTCAAAGAGCATACCTTCGGCGTCCTGCATCAGGTCGTCAATATCTGTTTTATCGTCGAACGCTTTATTCTGAATATCGGACGACACCCGAATCAGTTCTCGTGCCAGGTATTTTTGAACAATAATGCGAGAATGATACTCCAGATGCGCCGCCGAAGACACTTTAGCGGTCAGGAGGGTGATATAGTACGCACCTCCGACATCGTCAATTGTACCGTTTTTCCTCAGTTGTTCGGTCACGGTGTGCATATCGACAGGTTCTTGTCTCAACGCCAGCGAGGTGATAGCTTCATATATTTTTTGATGAGCGATTTTGTAAAAACATTCCGGCTTTAGAATTTCCGACACAAGCGAATACGCATCCGTTTCGATCATGATAGCCCCCAAAACCGTTTCCTCCAGTTCGGGTGCTTGCGGCGGGAGTTTACCGAATTCGTTTACCTGAACGGTATTTGTTGTAACATTTCTTTTTGTATAGGTACGTTTTTCTGTCATCTTTCTGCACTGTTTTATAGGGATTAATTTCAAAAAAGGAGGTCAAAAGTACAAAAGTCCCTGCGGTTTTTAAGACGAAACTTATCAACACGATGTTGATAAACGAACAGTTGCAAAATAACACCAAGCCAAAACCACCGTAAAGCAAGAGCAAGAGCAAGAGAAAGAGAATTTGGGGGGGGGAGTCTCCCCCTCGCTTCAGCCGCCTACGCGGTCTTCCTTGAAGAAAGAGAAAGAGAAAGAGAATTAGGGGGGGGAAGTCTCCCCCTCGCTTCAGCCGCCTACGGCGTCTTCCGCTACCCCCTCTGCGGGGCGATGCCCCGCAACGCCCCGAAGATAGTGATTAGTGATTAGTGATTAGTGTTTAGTGATTAGTGATGAGTGATTAGTGATGAGTGATGAGTGATTAGTGATTAGTGATTAGTGATTAGTGTTTAGTGATTAGTGATTAGTGATTAGCAAGTTCGCCATGTTTAACAATTAATCGTTAATCACTAATCACTAATCACTAATCACTAATCACTAATCACTTTCATATAACTACCCTGAATAT
>JAIRTG010000163.1 GCA_031255055.1 Prevotellaceae bacterium | reverse complement strand
AATAATCGTTTATGCTCGAAAAATCATTTGCTTGTGCTCCCCATGTTATTCCCCATAAAGAAAAAATATCATTCATAAACTCTGTCCCTTTTTCAAATAATCCATCATACTCATGTTGTTTGTTTATAACATAATTGGATTGGTCGGTTAACATTATTTCTGAAACTATATGTGTTCCTATCAACTGTTTTTTTTCTGGGTATAAAATAAAATCATGTACTATAACCATGTTGTTACGGCTATCACTTTCATTTAACCTCGTCAAAATATACGAGCCAATATCTTCCTGTAATCCAGATAAATGGTATTCAGAGATTAATGAACTGAACCTGTTAGCGTCTATATCTGATGGCTGAGAATCAAGTTCAATAAATGAAAATTGGATGGAATCTCCTTTCGCATAAATATTAATTTTCTTTTCCGTGATTTTTCTATCATAATAATAGCTGTTTTTTTGTAGTGATACTATGTATTCATTTACTGCGACATCAGAAGAAATTTTTAACACCCAGTATGGCTTTTGGGAATTTAACTCGATTAAATCGGACTTCCAAACACCCTTTATTTCTTCTAAGCTGCCCCCTTTTCTTGTATTTTGAGCATTACAAAAAAAACAACAGAGACATACAGACAAAAACAAAAATAATCTCTTCATAATCATAAATCATTAATTATTACACATTTAAATTTAACTCGTTTTGCTTCAAACGCAAACTTAACCGAACTCCAATATTTAAATTCTATTTGACCGTTCAGTCAAAGCTTCTTTGATCGTCCGGTCAAAGACCTTTTGACAGAGCGGTCAAAGGTGTTTTGACAGAGTGGTCAAAAGCGCTTTGACCGGACGGTTAGAGATTCGCACTATTGTACGGTCAGGATTTTATCGAATGTAAATGTGCGAGGCTCGTTTAAGAGTTTCCCTGCGCCGTACTGCGTGGTGACTTCCAGTTTGTACGCCCCCGCCGCAAGCGCCGGAATGACAATGATAAGCTCCGACGGATTGTTGGTCACTATGTCGGAAGCATCGACTTTCACGCGCTCCTGCGTGTCCTGATTGATGAAACAGACGCCGTTGGCTTCGTCGCCGCCCGCAATTTTGAGCTTGCTGCCGCTGATGCGCAGGTTGCGGTTGGGTGTGAGGAGGTCGTTCACGCTGCCCGTTTTCACGTCGGTAACCTGCACGATTACGCTGCCCGTTTCCGCCGCTCCGAGAATTTCGACGGTTACCGTTTCGAGTTCCTTGCGCAACCGTGCCCCCTGGTGAAACTCGAACTGTACGGTGTGCTTTTCGGGATTGAAGGTTTCGGCGGGGCTGTCGAACACACCCTTGATGTGCGCTCCTGCCGTAAACCAGCCGGTGTTTACCGAAAATCCGTCGCAAAGACGGTAGCCCATTTCCTTGAAGAAGAGGTTGACGGCATGTTCCATGGAAACTGCCGAGATGTCGGCGCCTCCGCGCGAAACGGCCGATTCGCAAATGTCGCTTACGCTCAGCGAGCGTTCGGAACTTACTCTCGCAGCGAAGTCGTCGGGAGAGTCTTTTGTTAGCGCATTATCGTACAGATATGCCCTGATCTTGTGCAAAGTTGCCATAATGTTACATTTTTAGGTTATTAATAAAATTAGAAGAGCCATGCATATTTGTGCACAGCCCTGTGTATTGTTTCAAAAAATAATTCCGGAAATCTATATAAAAAATCGACGCTTTTACCGTTCTTTGCAGTTTTAAGTCATGACGTGGAGGGCGGGATGTATGTCGGGGATGTGTGTGTGTGTGTGTGTGTGTGTGTGTGTGTGTGTGTGTGTTTAACAAAATATTAGGAACTGCCAAATATTTTGTCATTCTCTTTTCGGCGCTATTGATTTTATCTTCACACATCATCTTGTCGCAATCTTTAGCTTTTGTTACGAAAACGCTGTAAAAATAATGATATTTCTTTAATCGAACAAATTTTCCTACTATTTTTCAATTAAAAAATAAAAAAAGGCGGGAATTGGGAAGTGAAACTTCCGCTCGGCACAAGGGGGTTGCGTCGCTGTTATTTAAATAACATTTTACTATTCACGATTCTTAATAAAGGCTGTCTTAGTCTCAAATTTCCCTTCAATCACAAGTTTATATGCATCACTTTCGGGGGAAGTTAACGAATAATATCCATGACAAATTTGTGATATTGACTGTCTTTAACTGAAATATAAAAGTCAATCCAATAAGATGGTTCAAAGGACCGGTACATTGCGGGCAAAAAGATAGCCCCCGGCAAAACCGGGGGCAAAATTCACCCCATCCGGGGTGGTCGCTTCCATTTCGTAAGCTGATAGATATGCGCATGACCTTTTGACGCTCTTATGCTTATTGCATCAAAACATGAGTGTGAGACTAAGCCGGATATCCCGGTTCTCGGAAATCCTGAAGGATGCATCGTCCGACTGGTTCAACAATCCTTTGTCTACGGAAGCGCTAATCATCAAATGATTGATTTGAACGCCGGCGCCGTATATCAGGCTATAATTCAACCGTTTTATATTGCTCCATTCCGCTTTGTCGTATATGTTGCTGTGCGTACCGGTTTCTTCGTCGTTCTTTAGCCTGATGCGCGAATACAGACCAATATCGGCGGACAAGCCGTAAGTAACGAAGCATCCGATATTTTTTGAAAAATCGAGCCGGTATATTCCCTGTAACGGGATATAAAGCCTTATATCCTGAAAAGATAAATTATCGTTCCCGTCGGGCGATAGCTTGCCTTCCAGGGAATAATACCCGGCGTAAATTCCCGTATGAACACCGAGTCCGAAGAATTTCGGCGCGAAATATTTGTCGAAACGCAAGCCGACTTGAACGCCCTGCATCAACTCTTTATCCCAGTAGTTGAGATTTTCGATTACTCCCGTTTCAATATTCTCCAATTTCCGATTACGATGTTCATAGCCTATCGAGAGACCTGAAGTTGCG
>JAIRTG010000133.1 GCA_031255055.1 Prevotellaceae bacterium | reverse complement strand
CGCAGTTCAATAGGGACATTTCATGTGGGATATAAGTATTTGTTTACCGAACGTTTCGGATTGGGAGGTACATTGGCTTACGGCAGGGAAACTTTTAATTGCTATTCGACAGAAGAAGCAATAGTCGGAAAGCTAAAAAGGAATCATATTACGTTGGCGCTCGAAGCTGATTTTAAATATTACCAAAGAGGGATATTTGACGTGTATGGTCTGGCGGGTATCGGTGCTACTTATTTTAACCAAGTTTACAATCCGAACAATGGCGACGGATCGAAAGATAAAAAATGGCATCCGAACATACAACTGACGCCTATCGGAATCAAAATCGGAAATACTTTCGGTGGATTTGCCGAAGTCGGCGTTGGTTACAAAGGCATTATAAACGCGGGACTTTTCTTAAGGTTGTAATACCGGAATTTTTGTAAAATAAAGCATCCTAATTAATTTTTTAGAGTTAGTTAGGATGCTTTATTGTTTACAGGATTTTCTGTCGGTTTATATCTATTCGGCAAATTTTCTGTTGCTTTATAAATAAATCAGGTGTAGAGTCCGCCGTTGATGGAGATGACTTCGCCGGTGATGTACGCGGCCTTCTCGGATGCCAAAAAACCGATTAAGGCGGCTACTTCTTCGGGCTGTCCGAAACGACGGGCGGGAATCGTTTGCTTTAGGGCGTCCTGATCCAAACCTTGTGTCATGTCGGTGGCGATGAAGCCGGGAGCTATGGCGTTGACCGTGATTCTTCTTGAGGCTAATTCTTGCGCTAACGCTTTTGTGGCCCCAATGACGCCGGCTTTTGATGCCGAATAGTTCGTCTGACCGGGTAAACCTTTGATGCCCGATAGGGATACGATGTTGATTATCCGACCGAAACGTTTGCTTATCATGTCTTTGAGCAGACGACGGGTTACGTTGAAAAATCCGTTCAGACTGATGTTTAATACGTCGTGCCATTGGTCGTCTTCCATGAATACCATGACGTTGTCTTTCCTGATGCCGGCGTTGTTTACCAATACGGCAATGTAATCGTCAGGATGGTCGCTTTTCCATTGTTCCAGCGCTTTTTCCGTTTCGTGGTCGGACGCAACGTCGAAAGGTAACAAAACGGCTGTGCCTCCTTTGTCTTCTATCAGTTGCTTTGTCCGGAGGGCGGCGCTCTCGTTTGAGGCATAGTTGATGATGACGGGATAACCCATCAGGGCTAATTCAAGACATGCGGAGCGCCCTATGCCGCGACTCCCTCCTGTTATAAGTGCGTATTCCATGTTTTTTTGTTCGTTTACGGGTGTGACGAATTATTTCTTCCTGGCTGTCTGAAAGATGGTTTTGTCTATTTCGGTGTTTATCTTTTTGTCTTTCAACTCGTAGTTGGTGTAGCTGCCGTCCGGCTCTATGGTGCGGAGCGATGACAGGGAACTGTCTTTTTTGTCGTAATGTACCACTACTTTTGAAAAGCCGCTTTTGTTGGCGGACTTGTCGAATGTGACCGTAATGATGTATTGATGCCCCTTTTCTTCGCACGAAATGCTGCCGGAACCTATCTGCATTACTCGCCCTTCGAGACAGGCCGAAAGGATGTTTTTCATCTTTTGCATCTTTGTGTTCGATTTGGCGGATGTTTCTCTGCGCTTTCCGGCGTTGACCATCACAAACCGGTCGCCGTTAATCAACATCATGTCGCCTTTGGGGGTGTCGTATTTCATCAACAACCGGTTGGGCTTGCTGTAGTAAAATTTACCTCCGGAAATCATGCTGTCTTCCATCATCGCTATGTATTGCGTTTGGATGAAAAGACTTTCGATGGTCGAAAATGCGGTGTTTTCCCGCGCTATTTTTTCCAATATCGGTTGGTCGGCCCTGTCTGTTACCTGTGCGCCGACGCCGGCCGAGATGCAAAAAAGCGCTATCAGTGTGCTTAAATAAATCTTTTTCATATAGCTGTTTTTTAGTTTTTTGTGAATACGTTCTGCAAATCCCGCACCAAACTGTGCATCCCCACAATCTTTGCACAGGTGAAAAAGGAGGTGATGCTTACCCCTAAAATGCCGTGCAGATTCAAGTTCTGTCCTGTCATCAACAGGTTTGATACCGGTGTTTGCGGCGTCAACAGGGTTTGCATCACGTTGCGGTAATCTTTTTGAATCCCGTAGGCCGAGCCGTGTCGACTCGCGGTATAGTCGCGATAGGTCAAAGGCGTGCTTGTGACGTATCGTTCGATGCTGTTGCGCAATTCGGGCATACGCTCGCAGGCTAAACGGATACATTCTTCGGCTTTCCGATGTTTCATCTCTTCGTATTTTGCTCCCCGATTGTGTAATGTGGTGTCCGACCATTCGGCCACTTCTTCCCAATACATGGGGGTTAAAATGTCGATGTTTGAGGTGAATGACGAATCGTCGTCGGGAAGCTGAAAGGTCAGCAGTACCGAAGACGTTTTTTTGTCGGGAACGTACCGGCCGTTCCAAAGATCGTTCTCTTTGTGAATAAATATATTCCGGTTCAGATAGGGAATCCTGTCTTTTTTCAATTGTAGATGGACAGTGAACATCCCGAATGTGTCCGGCAAGCCGGCTATGCGGTTTCTGTATATTTTCCTGATGGCCGTACTTTCGGACGCTAACGCCAACGTCGCCGCCGGATGAAGGTTTGAAATTACATAGCGGGCTTCAAAACAGTTTGAAGCGATTCCGTTTACCTCCAGCGTTTTTATTTTTTTATCCTCTTCCGTCAACCGGGTTACTTCGGCTTTGGTTATCACCGTTCCGCCCATTTTCCGTATGCTGTCGGCCAGTTTTCGGGCAATGAGCGACCCGCCGCCTTTGAGTCGCCACGCACTTTGGATGAACGAACTGTTGATCTGGGCGAAAATGTAGAGCGGCAACTTCTCGCGATGTAACTCCATGGTCATCGAACCGCCCGAAAGGACGTTTTGTAACAATTCGTCGTCGATTGTCTGCTCAAGAAACCGGTATGCCGACCGCTCGAACAGTTCGCTGTTCGGATTGCTTTCGCTAAAACTTTTCCGGATGTTGTCGCCTGTCTGCCGCAGAAACGATACGTAGTTTTTCAACTGCTGTCGCCGATGCGGAAACTTCTCTGCCAGCGTGTCGTAAAAACGGTCGTAGCCCGAAGCGTAATAATACGACCGGTTGTCGATGATTACTTCTGCAAAAGCATCCCGATCCATCCTGTGCCAGGGTAAATCGAGCAGGTCGAAATAGTTGAACAGGGTGTGCAACATCTGTCCTTCGTCCAGTCCGCCGACATAATGAAAGCCTGTGTCGAAATGTCCCCGCCCGAACGTTTGCAGGCAACCGCCCAATTGCGGATTCTTCTCCAATATGCAAACATTGTATCCTTTTTTGGCGAGGATGTATCCGCACTCAAGTCCCCCCAAACCGCTCCCGATAATGATTATATCAAATTGCCGCATCTTTTCCGTCCGATTTATGATAAAATGAGATATACCGAAACAATGCCAAGTAAAATGCCGACGGTCTGTTTCAAATAGATCTGCTCTTTGAAAAACAGTACGCCGCAGATGAAAACCAATACCATTGTGGCAACCGACATGGCCGGCGATACTTTGCTCAATGGGAAAAACCGCATGGCGTATGACTGCGCCACAAATGCCAAACAGTAGGTCAACATGCTTCCGGCTACAAAAAGGATGAAAGGCCGACTCCACGTTTCGTGAAAGGACGTTGTTTTTAACAGCGCCTGAGCCGATACGGTGAGCAAGATACACAAAACGATAAAAATGTATTTCATAACGAATCTGTTTTCGGGATGAATCGGGTGACTGTCCGCAGGGGCGTACAGGCCGTCCTGCGATTTTCCTATAAAAGCCCCTTCCTTCTTTTTTCGCGCCATTTGATGTACAGGTTGAATAAAAACGGTAACAGGGTGTATGCTATCAGCATGGTCGACACCATGCCTGTTAATGTTGACAAGCCGATGGACGATATGGCCGGGTGGACGGCAAACATCAGCGAAACGATGACGATTATCAGAATGAGCGCCGACAGGAATATGGCTGTCTTGTGGTAGATCAACACCGGCGATTTTGTGCGGTGAGTATGCAGCAGACCGTCCATGATGAAAATGCTGTAATCGACTCCGATGCCGAAAATGAAGGTCGAAATCACGATGTTTATCAAGTTAAACTCCATGCCGAAGATCGCCATCGTTCCGAGTACGATGTACCAACTGAAGCCCATCGGCAGGAAGCCAATCAAGGCCAAAACGATGTTCCGGTACGAACACAACAGTACGATCAGCACAAAGAGCGACGAAATCATCAGCGTGGTGTTGAAGTCGTCGTGAATCACGTTGACCATTTCGCCGGTATAATACATCGGGTCGATGACCACAAAGTTTACATTCTGCGCCACAATTTTTTCTCCGATTTCGAGCAGCCGCTTTTTGTCCATCCGTACAGGTACAAACACCATGTATTTATCGTCGGTATGTTCCACAATATTTTCCATCAACTCGTCGGGAACAATGCCGGCGTCGTACAGGGAAACGGGACTATAGTCGGCATCCAGCAGGTTGAAGAACGCCTCGAACGTCCGGTCGCGGAAATTGTAGCGCTTTCCGGCTTGAATAATCGTATTTTCCAACGCTTCTTTTTTATCTTTTGTCCAGTAGTTGTTCCATAGTTCGATGCGCTTTTCCTGTTCAAAAAGCGGTACGAACAGCGACGCCGGCGAAGCGTATCCGGCGATCTGCCGTTGGGCGACAAGTTCGTCCAGTTTTTCGCAGAGTCGGCGGTTATAGACCAGCGCCGAATCCAGTTCTTCGGCTACGGATGCGAAATAGACCGTCGAGGCGTTACCGGTGGTTTTTGAGGCCAGCAGGTTTCTCGAACGGACAACGTTGGCATTATCGTAGCCGATGTTGCGCAGGTCGGAATCGAACTTTACCTTGTCGGATACAAAAAAGCAAACAACCGAAACGACGATCAAAAGGCCGATAAGCCATTTTTGCTTCTCGAAAGGAAAAGAGTTTATTTTTTCGAGCGCCGTAAATGCCTTTTCCGATTTCCGATTGTTGGCCGGATTGAAAAACTGCGGCAAAAACAGCAGACAGGCAATCGTTGTACCCACCAAGCCCAACGAAGCAAACAGTCCGAAATCGCGCAACAATTCCGATTTTGTCAACATCAATCCCATAAAGGCGCCGATGGTGGTCAGGGAGCCCAATATGACCGGAGTAGTCTGGTCTTTCAGTACCGTTTCGGGGTCGCTCACGTATTTGAAATGTGTAATCACGTGCATACAATAGCTGAACGCGACGCCCATCACAATGGCTCCGATGCCCAGGGCCATGAGCGACATGCTGCCTTTGATGAAGTAGATGATCGCCAACGAGAACAGTACGCCGTAAACCACCGGCAGTATCAGGTGGAGAATGGTCGATTTGTTTCGGAAACAAATCAGCAAGACGACCAGGATCAGTATCAGCGAGACGGAGATCGTCAGTACCAAATCCGTTTTGATGCGCCTCGAATTATACACGCTCTGGACGGGCGAACCGTGATACAGTATCTCTACGCCGGTATTTTCCGTCCGGAAATGTTTGATTTCCATTTCTATCATTTCGGCCAGCCGGATGCCCTGTTTTGAATCGAACGACTTGAAGTTGGGCGACAGAAATGCAACGAGAGTTGTTGTGTCGGGCGTAAAAATATGGCCGTCCATTATCGTATAATTACCACCCAAAGCGGCGGCCATATTGCCCATTTGCGTCAAAAAGATATTACGGAAAGCGATCGGGTCTTGCCTAATTGCCTCTTTGAAAGCCATTCCTGCAGGCGATCGCAGGATGGAATAATTTTCGGCCATTTGCAGTTCGACCTGTTCATTCCGGCTCAACCGGTCTATTTGCGGATAAGCGGCGCTATCGAGAAACACCGGTGCGTTTTCATACAAAAACGAAATGCCGTTTTGAAGCAGGCTTTCCACGTCCAATTGATAGAGTACGCTTCCTATCGAATGGTTAATCGTATCTTTTTCAAGCAACGTTTCAATAAATTGGTCGCAGACATCCATCAAATCGAAAGGAGTGGTTTCGTCCGACGTCGAGTGGAATAGAATAAAAATCTTATCTTTTACTTTCAGGTTTGAAAACACCAACCCCGTCGTACCGCTATTATCGGTCGAAGGCAATAGGGATGAAATATCTTCTTCAAAATTTATTTTGAGACTGAAAAAAGAAAAAAAGGCGGTTGTCAGCAACACAATGCTCCAAAAAACAGCCCTGTGGCTTTTGAAGTAGCGATAGATAAAAATGGTAAATGTCGACATGTTTTCTCTTTATTATTTTTGTTCTTATAAGAAATTTTTCCGGTGCACTCGGAAACTTTGCGAGTGTACTCCGAAACAGCAGCCTGCTACAGTCCTCAGCGACGGTCTTTCTGAAAGAAAGAGAAAGATAAGTAGGAGGGGGGGGGAAGTCTCCCCCTCGCTTCAGCCGCCGTTGGCGTCTTCCGCTACCCCCTCTGCGGGGCGCTGCCCCGCAACGCCCCGAAAGACAGTGTTTATAGTGATTAGTGATTAGTGATTAGTGATTAGCAAGTTCGCCATGTTTAACAATTAATCGTTAATCACTAATCACTTTCATATAACTACCCTGTAACTATCTGCTATGAATAGTATTTGCAAGGCTGCGCCGAAAGTTATTCCTTTTTTGCACTTGACAAAATATAGAGGGGGACTAATC
>JAIRTG010000082.1 GCA_031255055.1 Prevotellaceae bacterium | reverse complement strand
TGAACGTCCGATTTTTCGAGTGAAGCGGGCGCAGTCTTGACTTTTTTTGCTTACTTTTTTGTGTCAAGACAAAAAAGTGAGTAGGGTTGCAGGGGCGACGCCCCTGACCTCACTTAGTGGAAAGCGGAATGATTAACGATTAGTGATTAGTTATATGAAAGTGAATAATGGAAAGTGTCAGAAAAGTTGACAGTTGACAGTGCAATTTCACTTTCCACTTTCCACTGAATATGAGATGTCTCCGCTTCGGTCGACATGACGGCCTAATCATTAATCGTTAATCACTAAACACTAAACACTAAACACTAAACACTAAACACTAATCACTAATCACTAAACACTAATCACTAAACACTAAACACTAAACACTAAACACTGATCACTAATCACAGCCGTATATGATTAATCACCTTTTGGTACCTCATATACTTCGCCATCGCCTTTTTTCTTTCAGACTGCGAGTAGCTATTATTCAGCGACAGCGGCGTCGAATAAAAACTTTTTTGTTCCAGCTCCAGGTAAGACATCCTTTTCGGGAGCCAACCCTTTCGGCGGCAATAATGAAAGCCCGACTCATCGATACTCCGAAGCCGACGCAACGGAGAACCGTTTTTCTGCACACCGACCTCCATCAGTACGACATGGTAGCGCTTATTCCGCGCCCGCTGCTTCACATCAGCAAGACGAATAGCCAGCGACAATTTAAAAGCCTCCATCCGCAACAACCAATAAGCGCCGACATGAAACGCAACTTCTCGAAAAAAATCCGAAGCACGGCCCGAAAGCGTCAGGCCGACATCCCTATCCTCCTTCATCGTTCTATTTTTTTCCATATTTTAATCGTCAAACATCATCCGAGCCACATCTTCTCCACCTGCGTAGCCGCTTCAAACTTCTCAAGAGAAGTCAAAACCGCGCTTGCGCACAAGTAAACAAGCGGCTCTATCAGTCGGTCGTCAACATCAAGCACATCATCAATCCGCTTCACATTCGGCACATACAGCGCCTCCGCTATCTCATGCACCGCACCCTCCGCCGTGCGAGGCAGGGAATAATAACACAAAGCAAGCCGCAGCACATCATCCGTCAACACCTTACGAAGCACGCACACCGGACGTTCCGGCGTTCCCCGCGTATATTCATTACCCTGTTTCCTGTTCACAGACTCCGTTTCCTCATAAGCAGTCACACAATTCGTCTTCCATCCCCGCATCCGAAAGCTCAGCAGCACAAAATAATCCTCCGGAAGCACCGTATAGCCCGTCCCGCAAGCGGCATCACACACAACGGGAGAGTCGGCGAAAGACTTCGCACAAAACCATCCATTCGGAAAAAGACCCACTGCGCGACGCCACGCCGACGGATAAAGACGTTCGGCTATCAGGCGAAGATTCTCCGCGCCCTCAACAATCATCACATCATCTGCGCTCGATGCAACACCCGCATCATTCAGCACGGCAAGCACCTTATCCAGAAACTCATCCTTTGTCATGCCTTACCCCCCCCTCCACCGGAAGACGTCAAACCACCGGACGTTTTCGCTCCGAACGACTTAAAGACGTCCGCCCAATCCATTCCCGACAGCCCTTGCAAGCCGTTATACATCATATTATTAGCGCTTTGAGCTGTCTTTGACATCTCGTCATGCTCAAGTCCCTCCAAGCCGTAACGACGTGACAGATACCGGCCCTTCGCCTCATCACGTCTAAGCTGACCGCGAGACGCAAGAGCGCCGTAAAGAGACGCCATTGCCTTATTACGTCCCTCCTTATTCGCCGCACTAACGGCATTCGTCGTGCCGAGCACCGCCTGACTGTTTTGGTCGGCGCGCGACCGGCTACGCAGCTCCTCGCGCATCTGTCGGATCGCATTCTGCGCCTCCGCCCCATCCATATAATTACTATAATAGTCACGGTTAAACAGCGACGTATTTTCCGCCGCCCATTTAGCGCGTTCACGCGCCATCTTTTTTCTCCCTGCACCCTCCGACGCCGCGCCCGCCACCGACGTTGCCACGCTTATAATCGCAGGCAACAATGCTGCAAATGCCATAACATGTCTATTTTATTGATTCTCTCTCTACTTTTACCTACACACTTCGAATTGCGAGCAGTAAAAAAGGCTGCCGGCCTTTTACCGGCACAACAGCCTTTCATTCAAAAATTACAAATGAAAACAAAACTCTCGCAATTCCCGCTCATCAAACACTATCCTTCTCCATTTCCGTTTCGGTCAGGAGACGGGAGTGAGCACGCGGGAACGGGTGGAGAAGACTATCCTCAAAGGCTATCCTCATACTCAACCACACTAAAGCCATTGTTCTGTTCGCGAACCATATCCGAGAAAGCAAGCATCGTTTCGGTTTCCGCGTTCTTAAACACATCAAACACAATTTTAAACTCTTCAGGGGTCACCGAAAAAGGCTTGCCACTACTCGCATTCTTTAACAAATTGCGATTCGCCTCTGCTTCCGCGAACGAGCGCACACGCTTCAAACTTTGAGTTACAAAGCCCGACAGAGGTGTCTTTTCCTCTTGCTGGATCTCGCGACCATCTCCCCGACGTCTCACCACTACGGCAGTCGTCGTTTTTGTCAAATCAAGTTTCAATTCTACAAATTCTTTCATCTTTTTGATAATTTTTAATTTAATTGTCTTTCTATTTTCCGATCATTTCAATGTTCATGTTACATTATATCTCCCGCCATCAAATTCGGAAACGTCACGCCCAATTCCCGTGCCTTTTCCAATATCTTAGCCGGAGTTCCCAATTGCTGATGTGCTATCAAATAAGGCTCCTTACGAAGCAGCTCCTTGGCCTGTTGATAACTAACAACCTCGGGATAAGAGACTCCAAGCTCGTTCTCACTTTCCCCCGCGCTTTCCCCCGCGCTTTCCTCCGTAATGGGCTGTCCGTCAGGATCGGACGGTACAGAAGGAGCCTGTACAGAAGAAGAAGCAATTTCATCGCTAAACAGCAATTTCATGCGACCCTTGAGATAGAGAGGCGACGACTCCACCGCCTCCTGCATCCGGTGATCACGCACTTCAAGAACAGCAAACTTTGCATCCTTGTAATCCTTACGAAAGCACACATACTGCCGTTCGCCGTTCAATTCTACGGGTATGGCATGTTCCATACCAAGCGTATCTAATCCATATCTTTTCATAAATATCATTTTTTTATCATTCACAAATCAGCGCATCAAACCAACTCTACACGGCAATGCGCTTTTGCATTTGCCAACACCAATCCGAACGTATCGATATACACCTGAGACTTACTGTCCGAAGTCCCCAACTTTAGATTATCCAATTGTATCGAACGCCAATCGTGTTTATACTTCGTCAGGTAAGCGTCATCTATCACAATACCCTTGTCCGACAAGCCGATGTCGTCAAACGCAGGCTCCCCGCAGATATACAGCTTATACTGACCGTAGATGATACTCTGAACATCCAAGCCGAAAGACTGACCCGGAGTACCCGGATAAATCACCTGATTATAATCCACCTTATTAATCGTCTCCACGACATCGCCACCGGCAAGCAATACCTTCGTATTGCTCGACCTATTCCCCACAAACACACACTTCATCAGGGCGATCAGATCGGACGTTTTCGGAGAGGTTTTCGCAAGCGAAAAGTCCTTGCCTGCCTGCCACCAGATGCCTTCTTGAAAATAGGTATCCTCCTCCTTATAGCCGTTAAATTTGTTCGCTGCCCGAATCTTATTCTTCTGACCCAGCAACATATCCGTTTCGCACGTCATCTTATGTTCAAAAATAGCGAAATCCGTCAGCTCGGTTTTCTGCCACTTAACATCCGCCCCCGTGCTCGAAAACTCAAAGAACGTCGTCTCTTCCGTTTCAAGTATCATTTTTTGCATATACTGATACTTCTTTTGGGGAGTCGCCGTCAGCGGAGCCGTCCGGCTTTGCTTTTCAGAACCCGTACGAGCACCGCGCACCACGACGGTACCCATCGGCAGAGACGGTATCGTATTATCATTCCCGCCGAACGGAATGCCGTTCACCGGAACGATAATAGGACGCCCCGACGTATCCTTATCTATAATATAAGCCTCAAACCAACCGGAGGAACCGGAGGAACCGGGAACCCCGATAAAGTACAGCGTCTGATTAACGGCTACCAGCTTATTATCGGACAAATTGATCGCCGCTTGCGTGACGCCACCCGAGAAGAACGACGCCAGCTTTGTTGACAAGCCCTGAGATTCTATTTCATGATACTCTATCAACGGATTAGTCCCCTGCTTAATACGCCCATGCTTACTCGCTATCGCATACAGAGGCGCCGAGTGCGGTCTTATAACCGCCACATCTCTTTCTATTGTCGCACGCACTATATCCGGTGCATGTTCATTCGCATACTCCAGCGACAGCGGAGTATCATACGTTATCGTGCCCGATTCCGCACACATCACATCAACGCCGCCTATGCCCAGCAACGAGCACAGCAGCAACACCGCGAACAAATAAAGTCCGCTGTTTTTCAGTCTTTCCAAAATTCTCTTCATAATCTTCTTTAAAAACAAATTTTAAATTTCCTTTTCCTTAAAATCATCCGCAAAATTCACCACACGCGGCTCTTTAGGACGAAACGGCTGAGCCTGCTTATTCGACTTTTGGCCCCCGAGATCCGCAGGAAGACGTTGACTTGGCGTCTTCTTATTCTTCACGTCCTCTATCGCATTATTCCGTTCACGCAGCAAATCGGCCTCCTTTTCCGTCGAAAGTTCCTCCGCCAGTTTCGCCTGATCCTCCTCCGCGTGAAGACCCTTATCGACGATCTCTATCACCTCAAGAGGAATATCATACTCCAGAAACGAAGCAGCCAGCATATCGATAGCATCCTCCGTGGCCGACAGGCGCTCCGCCGATAGCCCATGTTTTTCCCCGTAAGACTTCAGATTCGACTTATGATTCGCAAAATTCTCCTTCAGTCGCTTATAATTCGCACGATACTCCTCCTGACCCTTGCGGATCTTCTCAAGACTACCCTCATCAAGATGTTCAAGCAACGGCCCGAACGACTTTCCGAGCGAATAAAGCAGATCCTCACCACTGCCCACCATCGCTATAAAATTACCGTAACGGGGATCTTCAGCCACCCGTCCGGCAAGATTGGCATTCGCGGCGTTCAGCGAATCATACTTCTCACGCAGATCATCACGCTCACCGAGACCATTCAGAGCGAAATCAAACATCGTATCATCATCCGGATCATCCGTCATCTCGGGGTGATAACCCTTATACCGCGCCAAAAACGCAGAGCGACCGCGAGGAGAAGACGACGGAGAATCCGTTTTCGCAGACGCACCCGTTGCACCCGTTGCACCCGTTGCACCTGTTGCTTCCAATTGTTTTTTTACATCATTTTCTTTCATATATGCGTTATTTTCCTCGACAAATCCGTCGATACTTTCAACCCACAAATAAAGGATTTTTTCACTTCACACGATGACTGCGTTGTCAATATAAATAAAATTGACCACTTTGTACGATTTTTACTACTATTGCATAAAAAAAACAACACCTAAAAATCATTTTTTCACTTCACACGATGACGGCTTTGTCAATACAAATAAAATGGATAACTTTGTACAATTTTTACTACTATTGCATAAAAAAAACAACACCCAAAAAAGTGATACAAAAACGTTCAGCAGAGCGCAACGCCTACATTTTCAAGTTATGGGACGAAAAAAAAATGTCATTCAAAGAAATAGCAAGTCATCCCATACCATGTTATTTCGAGTTACGGACAATCCGCAACATCGTATACCGCTACAAAGCCCGATTAACACCGCATCAGCGAAGGAAGCTCGGACTCGACACAAAAAACGCCGAAGCCATCTACAAAGCATTTCGGCTCAAATTCCTCGAGTTAAAGAGCGTCAGCGAAGCCATTCACTTTGTCTTCAAGAACCAGCCCGTGCGACATCTAAGCACGAGAACCATCAGAAGAATCGTCGGTGGCCGGTTACTCTCCAAACACCAATCTCCAAACACTTTCATATAACTACCCTGTAACTATCTGCTATGAATAGTATTTGCAAGGCTGCGCCGAAAGTGATTCCTTTTTTGCACTTGACAAAATATAGAGAGGGACTCATCACTCATCACTCATCACTCATCACTCATCACTAAACACTAATCACTAATCACTAAACACTAAACACTCATCACTAAACACTAATCACTAAACACTCATCACTAATCACTAATCACTAAACACTAATCACTAAACACTAATCACTAAACACTAAACACTAAACACTAATCACTAAACACTAATCACTAATCACTAAACACTCATCACTAATCACTAAACACTCATCACTCATCACTCATCACTAATCACTAATCACTAATCACTAATCACTAATGATAATAGCCATAGACTTTGACGGCACGATCGTCGAAAACGATTTTCCGAGAATCGGCGCTCTCATTCCCGACGCAAAAGAAACCATCAACCGGCTTCACGACGAAGGGCACTACATCATCATTTGGACATGCAGGCACGGTGACAAGCTCACCGAGGCCGTCAATTTCCTGTCGCACAACCACATCATGTTCAACGCCGTCAACGCCGACAATCCCGAAAACACCGCCATGTACGGAGACACAGGGCGAAAAATCTACGCACACATATACATCGACGACCGAAACGCCGGTGGACTACCCCCGTGGAAGCTTATAAAAGAAGAGATCACACAGCGCGAACGCGAATGGCTGAGGAAAAACGCAAAAGCATAACCGCAAACACTCCGCGCACTCCGCGGAGCGCAGCCGCAGCGCGGAGCGAAACACGATCGGGAACATCGAAATACTTCATCCTCACATTCATCATTGGTTACATCCTTTGCGACCGGTCGGCGGGATACACCGCCACATCAGCAGGGTGGACACACTTCACATACATGTTTCTGCACGCAAACATCACACATCTCACGCTCAACGCCCTTGCCTTTCTCCTGCTCAACCGCACATTAAAGCATCGGTTCCCCGTATGGGCAATCACGCTCGGCCCCTACCTTGCAGCCGCAGCCGCATCATTCATCATCACATACCCGCGCCCCACCGTCGGCGCCAGCGGAATGACATACACCCTCACCGGAATGTACCTATGGAACATCATCCGCTCTTCTCTTCCTCCCCTCTTCCGTCGGAGAAGGGCCGGGTGTGAGACCTCGAAGAGAGTCGGAGGTAAGAAGTCGGGCTATTGGGGCATCATCACAACTGCCGTTGCCCTTACAACAAGCGCATTCAGGCAAAACAGCGCGACGGCGCTACACATCAGCTGTCTCCTTTTCGGAATAGCAATAGCAGCAGGTCTAACATACAAACAAAACAAAAAATGAAAAACAACTTAACAAAAAACGTAGTAACAAAAAACGTAGTAGACGAATTCGACAATCTGCTCGATTGCAGCACGGGCAACAACTTAGTAAATGATTTAGCGGAAGAATTCAACGACCGGTTTGAAAGCGGCATAAAAAACCTGCTCGCCACGACCGGATTCACATTCCGGTCACGCGAAGAATTTCACAACTTCTGCAAAAAGCGACTACGCACAGTTCCCTTCAAAGGAAAGTCGGACACACAAGAGATAAGGCTCGACTACATCGACCCCAAAAACACAGGGGTACTCATCGGGTACACGTCCCAAAAAACAACAACACACCTCATCAACCCCAAGCGACAAACGCCGACCGTAACAACCTTTTTCGAGATGAACATCTGCTTTTTCGACGACGCCATCCGAAAGAAACAGGGAGAGGAACGACTAAAAACACCTAACAATCAATTATAAAGAAAAAATGAGAAAAATAAACAACATTATTTTACATTGCTCCGCCACGCGCGAGGGGCAAAACACTACCGTCGCCGACATTGAGCGATGGCACAAAGAAAGGGGTTTTCGGACAATCGGGTATCATTATGTTATCTACCTGGACGGTTCTGTACATAAGGGACGCGATGTGTCCGAAGTTGGGGCGCACGTCACGGGACAAAATGCCGATTCAATCGGCATCTGTTATATCGGAGGGCTTAATTCGGAGGGGAAAGAAAAAGACACACGAACCGATGCACAAAAGGAATCGTTGCGGAAGTTGGTGACAGAACTGAAGGGGCAATTCCCGGATGCAACAGTTCACGGACACAATGAATTTGCAAAAAAGGCTTGCCCCTGTTTTGACGTAAAAAAAGAATTTGAGTCCTAACAACAAATCATACGAATCACAGTTCCGACAATTAATCAGAACAATCCTTCAATCCGGAAAATCAAGGTTCTGACAATGGTACATGGGCAAGTCGTTTCAAACGACACACCATGACGCAGAGTTGAATGTGAGAAAACGGGGGATTTTCATCACATAAATCAATCCGAATCACAAGAATCACAGTTCGGACAAGCAGCCGTAGCTCGAAGTAAGAGGTATTCGGGTAAACTCCGGACGGATAAAATGAAAGGAGGCTCTACCCGTACAGCCTCCTTTCATTTTATATTCACCTTCTCTCGTATTTTTTTCAGGATTTCATTCTTTCGTATCGGCATATCATCAATAATTTTCTGTGCTTCTGCAATTTTCGCCTCAATTTTTTCGATTTCGGAAACGATTTTTTGTTGCTCGGAGAGAGAAGGAAGAGGTATTTCCAGATTTTCATAAAAAGCGATGGGAACTCTCCTATGTCCGCTCGCCCCCGTCATATTTCTCTCCGCTTCTATCCTAATAGATTTCCTGTTTAGTAGTGTGAATAAATATTTTGAGTTTATTTTTTTGCCGTTCGATCTAAATACGTGAAATTCAGAACTGCCAAAGGCTATTTCGTTGGTAAGATTTGTTGCCAAAGCGCACTTCCCATTCTCCATACAAGGTGTAATTTTAGCAATAATAATATCACCTTCATGAAAATAAGTGTAACCGCCGTTCCTTATTTCGAAATATGATCTATCTACTTTGTTTGCAATATAACCATCATTACTGACAGACTGCATATCGACAAAAGAAATTTGGGTATTTACATCTATAGCTGAAATTTCCATTTTAGATGGATTGGTAATCACAAGTTGCATTAATTTTTCTTTTTGATATTTGGCATACATATCTAAACACAAATTTTCTATCTTCTCTTTGCCGTTTGCAATTTCCCATTTCGCTTCTTTCTCTTGCATTTCCAAAACTTCGATTTCGGAGACGATTTTTTGCTGAAGTTCTTGGGAGGGGAGGGGGATTTTGATCTTTTCCAAATCGTCTGCATATACGTGCGGTTGCGCTTGTCCTCTTTGTAAACTGTAAATTGCTTCTTGAATTGATTTTAAAAACAGATAAATCAATTTTGTAGAAATATTTTTTTCATCTTTCGACTGAATCGTATTACAATCGGAAGCAAATATCGGAAATTCAAAATAATTAACGAAACCCGAATATGCACCTGAAGCGCTTATCGTTATGACAGCACCATTCCTGTTGGATTCGTTATGAAAGTAAGCAGGTTCTTTGCCTCCTGCAACAACAGGAATATTGCCTTCTTTTGTGTTCCTTTTTGTGATGGAAGTTCCTTTTTTTATTTCAGAGATATTACGTAGTGGAACTAATTTGTTCGTTTTCCAGATTTCCTCATACCTCACTTTTTTTTTTACCGCCGTAGAGATGTTTTTCACAAAACCGTCGCGGTCAAAGGTTAGCATATCAACCAAACGAACACGCGAAATATTGTTTTTCAAACTTTCATGTATTGGAGAATCATAATCTCCTGCGAACGCTTTGTAAACGTAGGTACTTGCTTTTTCCGGGTTATCGAAGCACTCATCATCGAAGAGTTTTGTACATTCGTCAATCGTTCTTCCACGCTCTATCGGGTGGATGCCCTCGTTGCCGCGACGGTTGGAAAATTCATAGCCGAGAAAACGCTTTTCTGCATCTTTTTCGCCGGTCTTTACCAAAACCACCTTTTGCGGATAAGCGAGCATGAAATAATACAGTTTCTCGGTTTCGGTTTCAATCAACGTATGCCAGAAATCTTTTTCGGTTTTTACTTTGATTTTCTTACGGTATTCTTTATAAATTTCGTGACCGATAACGGTATTATTCGGTTCTTTTTTCAACAGTGTAATATAATCATCAATGTCAATACTTCCCCAAACATGATTTACATATTTGTTAACAGGTCTTTCAATCCCGTTGCGCGTTACATCCTGAAAATCGACGAAAAACCGTTCCGCGGATTTTCGCAAATTGATACAGTCGTAATTGTTTCTGCGACGCAGGAACAGCACAACCGTATTGGTTCCCGTAGCCATGAACGTATTACTGCCAAGCTCGGCAATAGCAACCATGTCAAAATATTGCAGAATAATCTCGCGGGCTTTCGTATAAATGCCTTCGTTGCTGAGAATGGAACTCGGCAATATCACGCCTGCTACTCCACCGTCTTTGAGGAGTTGTTTGGCACGTTCGACAAACAGACATTCGATCTCAGAACTGTTATCCGTCAAATTGTTATAAAGTTCGAAATCGTCTTTTCCATAAAACCTGCTTGCATTGTTTTTGAAAGCGGAAACCGAATAGGGCGGGTTAGAAATAAGAATGTCAAAAGATTTATTTTCTTGAGGAAAGCTCCTGTCCTTTACCAGCAGTTTTCCTTTGTAGTCGGGATGGCCGAAAGATGCCAGGCCGTCGGAGTGAATGACATTTGCCAAGCCGTCGCCATGTAAATAGCAGCCCACTTTACCTACTTTTACTAAACGATAATCTTTTTCAACACCGTAGATGTAATTAATAGCCCACGAA
>JAIRTG010000040.1 GCA_031255055.1 Prevotellaceae bacterium | reverse complement strand
GGTGTCGAATCGAACGGCAATTGCGAAAGCGAAAAGCCTCCCCATACAATCAGCGCCACAGTGAGCACGCCGATTACCATTTTATTATCGATTGAAAATCTGATTAAATACTGAAACATCTTTTTTGAATTATAACTATATGATTAGAACAAACATACATAGCAAACGCCAAACGGAACGGTCATACCGCATTATCCGCCGGCGGAATCATCGGAGTGAACACTACGCCGCCGACAGAACTTTCGGTGCAAAGATACCATCCGAATCAATGCAACTTAGTTGCAAACTTCGCGCACACGTTACAAATACCTTTCACAACAAGGTTTACATTTTCGGCAACAAAACCGTTCGGGATAGAGAATTCCGGAATCGCCACCTGTTCGAAGCAGCAGGTTTTACCGCATTGGCGACAGTGAAAGTGAATATGCAGGTCATTGATCGAACAATCGCACTCATCGTTACAGACGGCATATTTCATCGCGCCCGATCCGTCATCGATACTATGTATCATTTTATGTTCCAGAAACAGGCGGATAGTCCGCGAGATCGTCGATTTATCAACCGTTTCCAACGCGCCTTCCAAATCGCCCAACGAAAAAGTCAGGGAACAATTTTTCATCGTTCTCCAGACGAGCAATCGAATAGCGGTCGCTTTAATGCCGTTACTTTCAAGTTTTTGGATATACTTCTCATTCATCGTTTCGGATAAAAACAGGGATACGGAAAAGCAGTTGGGATACGGACATAAAGATCCGCAATATTTTCAATTTACCAAAACAATCCGGTATTTTTTTCGAGGCGGTTCGTCCGTGATTCATGTTCAACGGTCATCCTGAAAGAAACAGAAAGACAATTAGGAATAGGGAAATCTCTCTTGCTACAGTCCTCCGTACGGTTTTCCTTGAAGAAAGAGAAAGACAAAGAGAAAGACAATTAGGAGGGGGAAGTCTCCCCCTCGCTCCAGCCCGCCTACGGCGGTCTTCCGCTACCCCCTCAGCGGGGCTCTGCCCCGCAACGCCCCGAAAGACAGTGATTCGTGATTCGTGTTTAGTGATGAATGATGAATAATAGATAATGAGCAGTTTGCCGCGACGCGGCTCATGATCCGAGAGACGCTGATCGTGCTCCGAGAGACGCTCGGAGCATGCTTCGAGAGACGCGGAGCATGCTTCGAGAGACGCGGAGCATGCTTCGAGAGACGCGGAGCATGCTCCAAAGCGTACAACGAGGAAAGCAGGGTATGACACGAGAAGCGGGGACAGTCGGGTCGCTCCCCAACGGAAAGGATTGACAGTTGGTAAACAATCCATGCATCCCGCACATGCGAAAAATCCCGACTAAAACAGACTTTTGACCACCTGATACCAATCATCAATTAGCATTTTTCCGACTTTTTTTATTTTTTTCTCAAAATCGCTTGCAGAATAGAGAAAATACATTTACTTTCGCAGCGAATTTAAAATTTAAATAAAAAGTAATGGTATTTTCACACAAAAGTAACATCAGCGACGCCGAAAAAGAGCCGGCGGGCCATCCGGCCGTGTCGGATATCCTGCCATCCGCACCCAACTTGCCGACATATCGACACCCGCCATCGGATCTGATGCTATCTGCGCCATCCGCGCTTCATGCCCTTTTTGCGTTTTGTGTCGAGTTCCCGAAAAAACACCGGCATATAGACAACCATTATCTGTCTGCAATCAGGCGTTATATCCGTGCAAAAAAAACACGCTTAACAACCGGTTGCATAAGAAGACGACTTTTATTAACGACTCAAACTACAAAAAAACGACGTCATTCAATATCTTTTTTGGCGACAAGACGGTGTCTGCTGTCTTTCCCGACAAACCCACCTCTTCTTTCGTGGTCAAAGAGAAGTGTGCCGGATGCCGGATGGCGAAAAAACCCTTTCAACCCATTTGGTGCATCGTCAAAATTCGATAAGACAAAAATAAATATCTGTATCAATTAGTTCATTCAGATTTTGCAGTATCCCGTCCGTGAGGATAGTATACTGCTTTTTTTGTGCGTCCCTTTTGCGCAATGTCATTCGGTGAAGGATTAAATAGCTCTTTTATCGTTAGTAAAAGTTTGCTGTTTTCCATTCATTCTTTTTGTTTTCTTGATTCTTTTCGCTTTTCGGTTCGGTCTGTTTTCTTGGTTCTTTTCGCTTTTTTGTTCGGTCTGTTTTCTTGGTTCTTTTCGCTTTTCGGTTCGGTCTGTTTTCTTGATTCTTTTCGCTTTTTTGTTCGGTACGACAGGCTCCGGGCAATCTTCAAAGAGTTGCCGACAGAGTTATTTAATCCTTCACCGAATGACATTGCCCCGAAGGGGCAGTGATTAGTGACTAGTGATTAGTGCGGATTCGCTATGATTAATCACTAAACACTAAACACGATTAAGGTTGAATCACTAAACACTAAACACTAATCACTATTTAATCACTGTCTTTCGGGGCGTTGCGGGGCGGAGCCCCGCAGAGGGGGTAGCGGAAGACCGCGCAAGCGGGCTGAAGCGAGGGGGAGACTTCCCCCCCCTAATTCTCTTTCTCTTTCTTGAAGGAAGACCACGTAGGCGGCTGAAACGAGGAAGAGATTTCCCCCCCTCCTACTTATTTCTCTCTCTTTGGTGTTTGGTGTCGTCAATAGCTTAGGGGGATGAATCCTTTTATCCATTCGATGAATGTTCCGCCGAAATTTACGTAGAGTACCGTCCATAAAAAGAATCTTAAAAAACAGCCTGTCAATAGCAGCAGGGCGGTTGTTTTGGGTTTGGTTCTATAAAATCCGAGCGCAATCATGCCTACGGTTCCTATCACGGGGATGAAGGGTACGAGGGCTATCCATACACCGTATTTTTCGACGTATTGCTTTTGCTTTTCGATTTTTTCGGGCTTGACGTTAAAGTATTTTTCTATCCACTCCCATTTGCCGATCCATCCGAGCAGGTATGATGTTATCACGCCGCTCCAATTGCCTGCGATGGCGAATATCATGCAGAGCCAGGGATTGCCGCCTAACGTCAGTACGGCTATTAAAAGAATGTCCGAGTTTAACGGGAAAATTGTTCCGGAAAGAAATGTACCGAGAAGTAATCCTATATATCCTAAATTAGCTAACCATTCCATATTCTAAATGTACCGATGGCTTGATGTGCCTGATGTTTGCGCTTCGTCCGATAACTGAAAAGATTGCCGGATTATGTTCGTGTCCGAAAACTAAAAAGATTGCCGGACTATAATAAACGGGCAATCTTTTTTTTGCATCATCAAGTGTTTTGGTGTTCTTTTATAACGACTGTTTTACTTCGGTTTCTTCAAAGCTTTCGATAATGTCGTTGATTTTTATGTCGTTGTAGTTTTTGATGCTGATGCCACATTCAAAATTGGTGCCGATTTCTTTTGCATCGTCTTTGAAGCGTTTCAGCGAATCGATTTCACCTGTGAAGACGACGATGCCGTCGCGTATCAGGCGGACTTTGTTGTTTCTGTTTATCTTGCCTTCTCTTACGAGACATCCGGCTACTGTGCCGACTTTTGAGATTTTGAATACTTCCAATACTTCGACGGTTGCTGTGATTTCTTCTTTGATTTCGGGCGATAACATGCCTTCCATTGCCGATTTTATTTCTTCGATCGCGTCGTAAATGATGGAATAGAGTCGGATGTCTATTTCTTCTTTTTCGGCCATTTTGCGTGCCGATGATGTGGGACGTACCTGAAATCCGCAGATGATTGCGTTTGAGGCGGCGGCCAACAGAACATCCGAATCGGAAATGGCTCCTACTGCTTTGTGGATAACGTTAACTTGTATGTGTTCGGTCGAAAGTTTTAGCAACGAGTCGGATAGCGCTTCGACGGAGCCGTCGACATCGCCCTTAACAATAATGTCCAACTCTTGGAAATCGCCCAAAGCAATGCGTCGTCCCAGTTCGTCCAGTGTGAAGTGTTTTTTGGTGCGCAGGTTTTGTTCGCGCTGTAACTGTTCGCGTTTGTTGGCAATGTCTCTCGCTTCTTGCTCGGTATCCATCACATTGAAATTGTCGCCGGCCTGCGGAGCGCCGTTTAGTCCTAAGATCAGCGCCGGTTCGGCGGGTTTTGCTTGCCGAATGCGCTGGTTCCGTTCGTTGAACATTGCTTTTATTTTTCCGAAGTGTGTTCCGGCAAGCACGATGTCGCCTTGTTTCAGGGTGCCGCTTTCGACTAGTACGGTTGCGACATATCCGCGTCCCTTATCTAAGGATGATTCAATGATGGAACCATGCGCTTTTTTGTCGGGATTTGCTTTTAAGTCCAGCAGTTCGGCTTCCAACAGTACTTTTTCCAACAATTCGCCTACTCCGGTTCCTTGTTTTGCCGAAATATCTTGCGACTGGTATTTCCCGCCCCAGTCTTCGACCAGGTAGTTCATGTTTGCCAGTTCTTCTTTTATTTTGTCGGGATTGGCGCCCGACTTGTCGACTTTGTTGATCGCAAATACAATCGGTACATTGGCTGCCGATGCGTGGTTGATGGCTTCGATGGTCTGAGGCATCACATTGTCGTCTGCCGCAACGATGATAATCGCAACGTCGGTCACTTTGGCTCCGCGTGCCCGCATGGCCGTGAATGCTTCGTGTCCGGGTGTGTCAAGGAATGTTATTCGCTGTCCGCTTTCCAGCTTTACGTTGTATGCTCCGATGTGCTGGGTTATTCCTCCCGCTTCGCCGGCAATCACATTTGTTTTGCGAATGTAGTCCAGCAGAGATGTTTTTCCGTGGTCGACGTGTCCCATAACGGTGACAATCGGCGCCCGTGGTTGCAGGTCTTCTTCGTTGTCGGGAGAGTCTTCTCCGATGGCTTCAACTACATCGTGGCTGACAAATTCTGTTTTGAATCCAAATTCTTCGGCTACGATGTTTATTGTTTCGGCGTCGAGGCGCTGGTTGATGGATACCATGATGCCTAAGCTCATGCAGACGCCGATGACTTCGTTTACCGAAATATCCATCATCACTGCTAATTCGCTTACGGTAACAAATTCGGTGAGCTTCAGGACGTTTTTTTCTTGTTGTTCGCGTCTGGCCTGTTCTTTCAGTTTGGCTTGTACGCTTTCGCGCTTGTCGCGGCGATATTTTGCTCCTTTCCCTTTTTTGGTGCCGCCAGAAAGTCGCGCCAATGTTTCTTTTATCTGTCTTTGTACTTCATCGTCGTCGACGATTACTTTCAGCGGTTTTTTGTTATATTCTTTTTTTAGTTTCGGAGGACTTTTCTGTTTTCGTGAATTGTTTTCGGAGACTTTTGTGATGTCGACTTTTTGTTTTGTAAAACGCTCGCGCTTTTTCTTGTTTTTTTTCTGAACCGTACTTTCGGCGGCTTTTGCTTTTGTGTTTGCATTTGCATTTGTGTTCGTGCTTGTGTTCGTGTTTGCATTTGCATTTGCATTTGCATTTGCATTTGCATTCGGATCCACTTTCTTCAGTTCAAAATTGTTGCGTTTCTTTTGTTCGCGTTCTTTACGTTTTTCTTCTTTTGTTTTCGGTCTCGGGCGCGTGATGGGATTGATCGAATCTAAGTCGATGGAGCCTACAACCACAGGTGTTTTGTCCGGTGCAGAGCGTCGTAAGGTGAATATTTTTTCTTTTTCTACAGTTTCTTTGACTTTTACGATTTTTGTTGCTTCTTCTGTTGCAACTGTTCCCGAAACAGCTTCCGGTTTTTCGGGAGTTTTTTCTTTTGCGACGACCGTTGTTTTTTCTGTCACGCTATCGGGTTGCTCCCGTCCGATTGTTTCACTGTTTGTTTTCGACTTTTTATCTTCCAATAAGGATAAGTCTGCCTTTTTTTCGACAATTACTGTTTCCACTTGTGTTTTTTCTTCTGTTAGCTGCTCTGCCTGGTTGTCTTTTTCCGGTTCTTTGATTTTTTCTTTAACCGAATCTATGGCTTGAACAGGTTCTTCTTTTATTTGCGGTTTTTCTTCTATCGGTGACGTTTCTTTTATCAGCGCCTCCTCTTTTATCATCGTTACCTTTTTTTTCTTTTTCTGAGCATCAAGATCGATATATCCTACTTTTTTTATTAAAATCGGTTCTTTCTGGATTTTTTTGAGCAGTTCGGGTTCCTGCGCTTTTTCTTTTTTGGCGTTTTCTTTTTGTTGCCGTTCTTTGCTAAGTCTTTCCGATTCTATTTTTGTTACCATGTCTTTGTTAAATTCACGGGCAAGGAGTAAATAGAGATCGTCGGAAAGTTTTGTATTCGGCATAGCGTCTATTTTGTGACCTTTTTTGGCTAAAAAGTCAATCACCGTCGCCATACCTATATTTAGTTCTTTACACGCTTTACTTAATCTTATGGACATATCTTATATTCTCTGCAAATTGTTTTTATATGTGATTATCTTGATATAAAATGCTTATCGCACTTCTGACCGGTCCATAAGCAGTTGTTCTTATCGGACCATGATTATTGTCTATTCTTCATCTTCAAATTCGGCTGCAAGAATGGCTAAAACCTCGTCTATGGTTTCTTCTTCCAAATCGCTGCGCTGAATAAGCTCGTCGCGGGAAATCGCCAGCACACTTTTGGCCGTATCGCAACCGATTGCTTTCAGAGCTTCGATTATCCATACATCTACTTCGTCGCTAAATTCTTCCAGATAAATATCTTCGTTTTCGTCTTCCATATCGCGGAATACATCCAATGTGTATCCTGTCAACATGCTTGCCAGACGGATATTTAGGCCGCCTTTGCCGATTGCCATCGATACTTCTTCGGGTTTTAGGTATATTTCCGCTCTGTTTTCTTCGTGGTTTAGTCTGATAGAAGATATTTTTGCCGGACTCAAGGCGCGTGATATGAACAATGAGAGATTTGTTGTGTAGTTGACCACATCGATATTTTCGTTGCGTAACTCTCTGACGACGCTGTGTATCCGTGTACCTTTCACTCCGACACAGGCGCCGACAGGGTCGATACGTTCGTCGTACGATTCAACCGCTATTTTGGCGCGTTCGCCGGGTACACGGGCTACTCTCTTGATGGTGATCAGCCCTTCTTGAATTTCGGGAACTTCCAATTCAAATAGTTTTCCTAAAAACATGGGGGATGTCCGCGATAATATGATTTTGGGGCTGTTGTTCCTATTTTCAACAGCCGCCACAACCGCACGGATTGTGTCGCCTTTCCGGTAAAAATCACCTTGTATTTGTTCTGTTTTCGGGAGATAAAGTTCGGTGCCGTTTTCGTCTATCAGCAACATTTCTTTCTTCCAAATCTGATAGAGTTCGGCACTGACAATCTGCCCTATTCTTTCACGATAGGCCGTGAAAACATTATCTTTTTGCAATTCCATTATTTTTGAAGAAAGCGCCTGACGCAATGTGAGAATCGCACGCCGACCAAAACTTAAAAAATTGACCGTATCGGTCACGTCTTCTTCTAACTCATATTCTTCGTCTATTTTTTTTGCTTCGGATATTGAGATTTCCAGATTCGTATCTTCCACTTCTCCGTCGGGAACGACTCTTCTGTTGCGATATATTTCAAAGTCGCCTTTGTCAGGGTTAATGATAACGTCAAAATTCTCGTCCGTTCCGAACATTCTTGCTAAAACGCTGCGGAATGATTCTTCCATGACACTGATCAAGGTGTTCCTGTCGATATTTTTCAGTTCTTTGAATTCCGAAAAAGTGTCTATCAAGTTTATAGTTTCTTTTTTGCCCATGACTTTTACTTGAATCTAAATAAATATTTTGTACTTTTTATTTCTCCGAATGTAAAGGATTTTTCTTCGATAACCGTGATTTTTTTCTTTGCGCCTTCCGGTTTTTCTTTGCGCTCTGTTTGGATAACGAACCCCGCAGGATTGACCGAAAGTAGTATGCCTGTGATTTTTTGTCCCTCTTTGGTAAGCGTTTCCACTTCTTGTCCGATGTTTTTTTCGTATTGCTTCAAGACTTTGAAGGGACTTGTCAGGCCCGCTGAACTGATTTCTAATTCATAGTCGTCAATGTCGGGCGCTAATACAGTTTCGATGTGTTTGTTTAGTGCGGCACAAAAATCAACCGACACACCTTGAAAAGCATCGATCTCGACCAGTATCTTGTTGTCCGGCGTCAATTTTAAATCGACTGGATAATAATCGGTATCTTTCAAATAGGCTTCAAGGGTTTGAATCAACGTGTTTTTGTCAATCATTTATGTACTTTCAAAGAAGAAGGGGACTTTGATGTCCCCTTCTCCAATCCTTATTTCGCCTGCAAAGATATAAAAATTATTTTATTGCGTGCAAATAATTGAATTTTAGGCCAAATCTTTTTTTGAGGCGCCATACCCGATATTCATTTTAGCGATCTTAAATTTTACCGTAGATCAATCTGAAATGCAGGGTAACTGCGCCGAATGTTGATC
This sequence comes from Prevotellaceae bacterium, assembly GCA_031255055.1. GTDB lineage: Bacteria > Bacteroidota > Bacteroidia > Bacteroidales > Paludibacteraceae > JAIRTG01. Next base: position 7,862 of record JAIRTG010000040.1, on the reverse strand, counting down.
GTGCAAGGGATTTTTTGTGCAGTGTCTTCGGGGCGTTGCGGGGCGGAGCCCCGCAGAGGGGGTAGCGGAAGACCGCCAACGGCGGGCTGAAGCGAGGGGGAGACTTCCCCCTCCTAATGATCTTTCTCTTTCTCTTTGTCTTTCTTCAAGGATGACGCTACAGGCGTTTTTATTTCACTCCTGCATGTTGTGGAAAACATTTTGCACGTCCTCGTCGTCCTCTATCTTGTCGAGCAGCTTGTTGACCTGTGCTTTTTGTTCTTCGTCCAATTCTTTCAACTCGAAAGGAATACGCTCAAATTCGGCACTGTGGATGTCAAATCCATTTTCTTCCATGTATTTCTGAATGGATGAATATGACTGGAACTCACCGTACAGAATAATATTTCCTTCGTCTTCGACCAGTTCGTCAACGCCATAATCAATCAGCTCAAGCTCCAAATCATCCGGCGAAACTCCTTCTTTCGGCGAGATTTTAAATACGCATTTGTGACCGAACAAAAATTCCAATGAGCCGGTCGTACCCAAAGAGCCGCCGTGTTTGTTGAAGTAACTGCGGATATTCGCTACCGTTCGCGTCGGATTGTCGGTTGCGGTTTCTACTACAATGGCAATACCGTTAGGCCCGTATCCTTCGTATACCATTTCTTTGTAATCGGATTCGTCTTTTGAAGTGGCTTTTTTGATGGCACGCTCTATGTTTTCTTTGGGCATGTTCTCTTTTTTGGCCTGCTGCATTAACACTCTCAAACGGGGATTGGTATCGGGATCGGGACCGCTTTCTTTTACGGCGATGGTTATCTGTTTCCCTAATTTTGTGAAAACACGGGCCATGTTTCCCCAGCGTTTCAATTTTGTCGCTTTTCTATATTCAAATGCTCTTCCCATAAATAGCTGTTTTTCTTAAATTTCCCACAAAAGTATCAAAACTCATGTGAAAAACAATGTGTTGAAAATATGATTTCTTTGAAGCGTTAATTTTTCCGGTTACTGATATAGGTATTGGCCTGCTGTGTGGGCGTTAACAGTATGTCCTGAATGCAGACGTGTTTGGGGCGGGTCACGATGAACTCGACGCTGTCGGCAATGTCGTCGGCGCACAGGGGAATGATGCCCTGATATACATTGCTTGCTTTTTCGGTATCGCCGTGGTAGCGCACAATCGAAAATTCGGTTTCGGCCATTCCGGGGGATACGGAGCTTACTCTGATGCCGTATTTTACCAAATCCAGCCGAAGTCCTTTGGTAATCGCGTTTACGGCGTGTTTTGTCGCACAATAGACGTGTCCGTTGGGATAGACTTCGACGCCTGCAATGGAGGAGATGTTGATGATATGTCCGCTTTTCCGTTCAATCATCGTGGGAATGATCAACTCGGTCATATAGAGCAATCCTTTTATATTGGTATCGATCATCTGCTCAAAATCGCTCGTCAGGCTTTCGTTGAAAGGGGATGCTCCGGCAGCCAGTCCCGCATTGTTTATCAATAAGTCAATATTCCTGAAGTTCGCGGGCAGCGACAGTATCGCTTCTTTGCAAGCCGCGTGATCCCTGACGTCGAAACACAGGTCTATGACGTCGTTTTTGTATATGTTTATAAGCTCGTTTTTCAGTTTCGACAGGCGTTCCCGACGCCGTCCGGTGATGATTAACTGATAATTTAATTTTGCCAAACGATAGGCAATCGCCTCTCCGAATCCCGATGTGGCGCCTGTAATTAATGCTGTTTTCATTTTACGTTGTGTTTTTTGTTGTTTATGCTATTTTATATTTCCAAATCCGATTAATTTATCTATCATAAAGTGTGGCAGGGCGATGAGAGATAGTTATCCGCTATCTCAATGCTTTCTCCAACTTCTTTATATTATCTTTTAATTTCTTTGTGTTGATTTCTTTGAGTTTTTGTATGTTCTGCAATTTCCATTGCACAGACGGGAATTGTAAATAATGTTGACGGTCAACAAATGCCGTCAGGTCGCTGCCTGATTCAAACGCAATTAGAAAATCCTTATCACCCACTGTTAAGCTACTGTTTATAAAATGGATTATTTTTTCTCTTGTTTCTTCGTAGTCGGTATAAGAAAATGGGATTTCCGTCATCCCTGCAAACTGATTTATAAGTGTTTCTTTTTGGTCTATCAGGTGTGGTTGCAGGGTTTCTACGAGCGGTCTGTCTCCTCCGAGCAGGCAGTAGAAAAATCCGTTTTTGATTTGCGAAAAGTCAGTTACAAAGTCAAACATTAATTTCACATCAAATAAATCTCGCGGGTGTTGTCTGTCAAGTGACGCTATGATTTTTCCGCCGTACAGTTGAGATAATGAAACGATTTTTGCTTTGTTTGAGGTTTCAAATACGGTCTGTGCTTTCTTGCAAAGCGTTTTGATTTCAACCGGTTCAATAAGTCCTCGTTTTATTCCGCTGACCTCCACTTTTACCATTGTACCTCTTTGGTTGCAAAAAATCTTATTCGGTTTTTCGTCGATAATCATATTCGGGACAACTGATTTTATTTTACGTTCGATTTCCATTAAGTTGTCCCGAATCTCGGCAAAGGCTTCATTCCTCGGTTTGAGGGGAATATAAGTAAGGTCAATGTCGACCGAATAGCGAGGCAAGTCAAGCATATAGAGATTAATAGCCGTACCGCCATGAATGGCAAAACATTCGACATCTGCTATAATCGGAACGATTTTAAGCATTAATTCAACTTGTTGCCTGTATAATTTATTCATAATCGGCTAAATCTTTGGGGACTGTTATTTGATATTTTGCATGATAAACACCGTTCTTGACGATTGAACGCTTGCCTTTGCCCAAGTCGATTTTTGATAAATCCAGATCGGTAAACCATGAATGACCTGCTTTTTCTGCCATAAATAAAAACAGTCGTTTAACTTTTATTGATTTACATTCTTCCAAAAGTTGTTGCAGGAGATTTGTTCGCAATCCGTTCAGCATTTCCATCACTTGAAACAAGTCGGTCAATCCGTAGTATTTGGGGGCGAGGTCTAAACTTTCTAAAAATGCTCTTTCGGGTGAAGAAACTGCGAGTTCAAAGTTATTTTCCGTCAATGTTGATATGCCTGTTTCGGAATATTCGGAATACTTTTTTAGAATATCAACGCCGAAATCGTATCTTGAAAACCATTTCGGGAACCACTCGTTCTGCGGACAATAGACGACGATTGTCGGCCTGCCGAGCGGGACATAATGAGCAAAACCTCGCATTTCCAATGCCGACATGGCCCCTATATGGAATTTTTTGTTCATTTGAGCATTGAAACACGACAAGGCAGCATACAGTGTCGGTTCTTCACCTGTGCGATACATTACACCTTTGTCTATCGTGGTTAGCCATCGTGAATTACGGTAATGTCGTTGCAAAAAGTATGATATTCCATGCTTGTTAAGCCACGCGCCAAAGTACAAAGCTCCCGAAGGAAGTTTTTGCAGTAGCGAGTTTATTTTTGTCAGGCTATTTGTATTCATACTGCAAGATTACAAAAAAATTCAAACCGCGTGAACTGTTTTGTGCGTCGTCAATACTATTATTTTATATTTCCGAATCCGATTAATTTATCATAGGGTGCGCCCCAGGGGCGGTGATAGACATATATCGAATACTCATTATCTGTCTGCCAAAAGCTTCCGTCGACACGTTCGACGTCGGCTATTGCGCTGTTTTTCGGCAAAAACCAGTACTGATAATTATATCCGCCCTGTTTCAATAAAACAGTTTTAAAGTACTCTCCCGAATTGAAATCATACTTCATCAGCGAATTATCATCCATAATATTATAGTTAAACTCACCGCCCAAATACACTTCACCGTCGAAAAACGGTTCATCCGTTTTCAGCGAAAAATGTACTTGGAGATAATCTGCCGACAGATTCACATCCGAATAAGCATTTTGAAGATGAACCACAAATTTTCCGTTCACATCGGGTTCAAAGCTGTAGACCCTCGATTTGTTGACAAACTTCGGATAAAGATAGGCTTCATACTGCGTATGGTTATACCGTATCCGGTCTACGCCTTCGGCGGCATTATATATGGAAGAAATATCGAAGCGGTGATATTCATAACCGCCTTTAAAAATCAACTTCCGGTTGTTGACATAATTCAGTTTTTCGGACGAAAAATAGGTCGGTTTTATATCCGTAACCTGATTATCGATGCGGTTATTTTGCCTCACAACGACCTTTATTTCATTATTCACATCAGGCACCCGGTACGATTTCAACTCCACATCAAAATCGAGCTGCTGCAATCTATTGTTCAGTTCCGTATCGGTATTTCCCCTGACCCTTCCCGATACCGTCACTTTCGGCTCCACAACCGAAAAACACACCTGCGCCACAGGTGCATCCGTACGATTATCTTCAAATAGCTGTACGACATAATTCCCCGAAATTTTAAACCGCATATCGTCATTCGGCAGACGAAAAAGATAATTGGTATACAGATAAACCGTATTCTCGGAGAGCGCATAATCGGTTATCGAAGCCGTTGTATATCCCGACAGGTAATCGTTTGAGGTCAGTCTGTCCGAAACAGTCCAGTCGGCATTACAGTGAAAAACCCTGTAGCTGTACGCACGCGCTTCGTGCGACATCTCGTCAAAACTTATCTCCAGCACATCATTACTGTTCAGTTCAATCACGGGCAAGCCGAAAGGTTCGTCCGCAACCAGCGTCCGCAACGTCTTTATGTTTGCATCGAAAACGCCGGTACGATAAATGGTTTGTGCTGCTATTCGGATATCGGAAAGAAGAAAGATCGACAAAAGGACGGGCAATATATATTTTTTCATAAATGGGAGCGTTGTCGCCTGAGTTATTTTTTTCAGGCGCAAATTTACAGGATTATTTCTTTAAATAAAACAACGACAATCCTTTCTTCGACAAATAGTCGGAACGGAATACCTGTTCCGGCGTTTAGAAACTATTTTGCCTGTTTGTTTTCGGGACAACAGCGGGCTATTCGACTAAAAACAAAAATTCGGCACAGTTTCCGAATAACTCTGAAAATTATTGTATGTTTGCACGCTGAACATTAAAAACGGAATCATCCAACTATGCCTGTAAAAATCGACCTGACGCTAACGCCGGAACAAGCCTTCCATCAGGATAAAATAAGAACATACGCCGCAGCAAAAGCCCGACTCACTCCCGATAAAATAACCGACATCCGCATTATCCGGAAATCGATCGACGCCCGCTCCGGGTTTCCGAAAGTCAACCTGTCGGTCGAACTGCTACTCAAAGGCGAACATTCGTCCCCAAAAACAGTCACATTCAATCCCCGCGACGTAACCGGCGCCAAGCCTGCGATTATTATCGGAGCGGGACCTGCCGGTCTGTTCGCCGCCCTTCGACTGATAGAACTCGGTTTAAAACCCATCGTTTTAGAGCGCGGTAAAAACATGCATGAACGGAAAAAAGACATCGCACAGCTAAACCGGAACATCTCCATCGACCCGAATTCCAACTACTGTTTCGGCGAAGGCGGCGCAGGCACTTTTTCGGACGGAAAACTATATACCCGTTCGCGCAAGAAAGGCGATGTACAGCGCATCTACGCGATTTTTCACCACCACGGCGCCGACGAATCCGTACTTTACGAATCACATCCGCACGTCGGTTCGGACAAACTGCCGCCAGTCATCGAAAACATAACAAAAACAATTATCGAGCATGGCGGCGAAATACATTTCAACAAAAGAGTGGCCGGATTGATGATCGAAAAAAACGCGATAAAGGGATGTAGCACAGAAGACGGCGAGACCTATTTTGCCGACGCGCTGTTACTGGCAAGCGGCCATTCGGCGTCCGACATATACGAACTGCTCCATGACCATTCGATCGCTTTAGAGCCGAAAGGATTTGCGATGGGAGTACGTGTAGAACATCCGCAGGCGCTGATCGACAAGATTCAGTACAACATGCCATCGAGGGGACAATACCTTCCCGCCGCGACATACAGTCTGGTCGAGCAGGTCGACGGAAGAGGCGTCTACACCTTCTGCATGTGTCCCGGAGGACACATTGTTCCCGCCGGAAACGCCGACAACCGAATTGTCGTCAACGGCATGTCCGTTTCAAAAAGGAACTCGGCATTTGCCAACGCAGGCATTGTTGTCGAAATCAGGCCGGAAGACATTCCCGCCGAATTTCAGCAATACGGCGACCTGGCCGGACTAAAATTTCAACAACATGTCGAAGAACTGGCCGGAAAAAACAACGGCGGAAAAAAACACGTCGCTCCCGCGCAACGGCTGACCGACTTTGTCGAAGGACGTTTATCGGTCGATTTACCCGAAACCTCCTACTTGCCCGGCGTCATTTCGTCGCCGGTACATTTCTGGCTACCCGATTTTATCGGCCAACGGATTCAAAAAGCCCTCAGACTGTTCGACCGGAAAATGCACGGTTTTTTAACACACGAAGCCATCGTCATCGGCGTCGAATCCCGTTCCTCCTCGCCCGTACGCATACCGAGAGACAAAGACAGCATGCAACATCCCGCCATCAGAGGTCTGTATCCCTGCGGCGAAGGCTCCGGCTATTCGGGCGGCATCACCTCCTCGGCCATCGACGGAGAAAACGCAGCCCAAAAAGCGGCCGACTTTTTAAATCGAATTTAACAGTACGTTCTAATGAAACAACCACATTCCAAAAAGACAAAACAAACAACATTCAACGTCGGCGAACAAGCCGAACTGATGCCATTTCTCATCGCGAAAATGGGCGGCAGTCGCACAGCCGTCAAATCGCTGCTATCCCACCGGCAGGTATCGATAAACGACAAAGTGACAACCCGCTACAACACCCTGCTCGAAAAGGGCGATATTATCACCATCAACCATTCGAGGGGCAACGTAGCATTAGTACATCCCAAACTACGCATTCTATACGAAGACAGCGCCTTGATTATTGTCGAAAAGAAAGAAGGTCTACTGACCGTCGGCACCGAAAAAGGGCACGAAACCACCGCATTCGACATCCTGAAAAATCACGTAAAGAAATCGTCACCCCGTCACAGGATATACACCATCCATCGGTTAGACAGGGAGACTTCGGGTGTACTCGTCTTTGCCAAATCGCGCGAAATACAACTAAAGATGCAGGCAAACTGGCATCAGACCGTCGTCAAAAGAATCTATATTGCGCTTGTAGAAGGTCGGGTTGAGAAAGAAAGCGCAGAGATCCGCACATGGCTTACCGAAAACGAAAAATCGCTAAAAGTCCATTCGAGTGTGCACAAGAACGACGGTCGGGAAGCCGTGACGCACTACAAACGGATAAAAAGCAACGCCACCCATTCCCTGCTCGAGATAGCGCTTGAAACAGGTCGGAAGAATCAGATTCGGGTACACATGCAGAGCATTGGTCATCCGATAGCGGGCGACAAAAAATACGGCGCACAGACGAATCCGCTACGGAGAATAGGTCTTCACGCCCGGATTTTGGCATTTCATCACCCCGTCACCGACCACATCGTCCGATACGAGACCCCCGTTCCCCGTCCTTTCCTGCACCTGTTCCACTAACGGCGTCTTCCTTGAGGAAAGAGAAAGAGAAAGAGAATGAGGGGGGGGAAGTCTCCCCCTCGCTTCAGCCGCCGTTGGCGTCTTCCGCTACCCCCTCTGCGGGGCGCTGCCCCGCAACGCCCCGAAGATAGTGATGAGTGTTTAGTGATGAGTGATTAGTGATTAGTGATTAGTGATTAGTGATTAGTGATTAGTGTTTAGTGTTTAGTGATTAGCAAGTTCCCTCGCTACCGCACGATTCCTATCGTGCGGTAATATAAAACATTGAAAGCTTGTTTCAAGTCATTATGTAGTACATAATACCACAC
>JAIRTG010000139.1 GCA_031255055.1 Prevotellaceae bacterium | reverse complement strand
GATACATTGCGTTGAATTTGTTTCAACTCTTGTAAGGATTCTGATGTTAACTTCATTTTCACGATGCAAAGGTCTTATTTTTATTTATTTCTCGCAAATGAATTCGATTTGAGTATAATGAAAAATTATCGGCTCGCAAAAGTACAAACTAAAGCCTTGACCGATTGAGCCGGTGTTGATATTTTATAAAAATTTAGCTTATAGTCAACGGGGTAAATACCACTGGGAAAGCTGCTCAGAGAGGCTGTAAATGAAAAAAAAAGACACCCCTTAAAGGAGGATGTCTTTGTGTATGAGACTTCGCAAGTTTTAGATGTTTCGTCGTGCTTTGTCAAGGATTGCCTTAAACGCTTCGGGATGATTCATGGCTAAATCTGCCAATACTTTTCTGTTCATTTCTATTCCTGATTTATGTAAAGCGCCCATCAATTGTGAGTATGACATTCCTTCCGAGCGTGCGGCGGCGTTGATACGTTGAATCCAAAGCGCACGGAAATGACGTTTTTTGGTTTTACGGTCACGGTATGCGTACTGTAGTCCTTTTTCCCATGTGTTTTTTGCAACTGTCCAAACATTGCTGCGAGCGCCGTAATTACCTCTTGTGAGCTTCAATATCCTTTTTCTTCTTTTACGTGAAGCTACGTGATTTACTGATCTTGGCATAATTAAAAAATGATTTATGAATGTTAGCGCCGCATCTGCGGTCTTTTGGAGCTAAAACATTCGGTTTTTAACTGAGAATAATACTTTTAAAAATTAAATTCCGACCGAAAATTATTTTATACACAACATTTGTTTTACATTCCGTTCGTCTCTTGTGTTGACAAGGCCGACGTATGTGAGGTTGCGTTTTTGTTTTTTTGTTTTTTTTGTCAAAATATGGCTTTTAAAAGCATGTTTTCTTTTGATTTTTCCTGTTCCGGTAAGGGAGAACCTTTTTTTTGCACCGGAGTTAGTTTTCATTTTGGGCATTTGTATATATTTATTTTAGTTGAATAAGTTCTATTTTTGTTTTTTAGGTGAAAGCATAATAATCATTCGTTTCCCCTCCAATTGTGGCAACTGGTCCACCTTCGCGCAATCTTCTAAGTCATTTGCAAAACGCAACAGCAGTACTTCACCCTGCTCTTTGAACAAAATCGAACGTCCTTTGAAAAATACAAAGGCTTTCACTTTATTGCCGTCTCTCAAAAATTGTTGTGCATGTTTCAGCTTAAAATTGTAATCGTGTTCGTCGGTCTGAGGGCCGAAACGGATTTCTTTTAATACGACTTTTGCTGTTTTGGCTTTTTGTTCTTTCTCGCGTTTTTTTTGTTGATATAAGAATTTCTGATAGTCGAGTATTTTACAAACAGGCGGCTCCGCATTAGGCGAAATTTCAACTAAATCCAAACCCAATTCATCAGCAATCATCATGGCATCTTTAAATTTGTAAATACCCTGTTCTACATTATCTCCAACTAAACGAACTTCCTTCAGTCCACGTATTTTTTCGTTTATTCTGTTTGGTTGTTCTTTTTCTCTACCTTTGAACGGTCTTTTGATAATTTGTTTAGCTATTGTTTGTTTCCTCCTATATTTTAATGGTTTACAAAATTTTATTCGACTTTTTTTCAGCCGACAAATATAATATATTTTTTTGGATATAGGAGAACTATTTAATTTATTATTTTCCGAAGAGGGCGGAAATGAAAATAAGGCGGAAAGTTGATTGGCGATAACGATTAGTTATTATCTGTGATGCCTGTGATTTGATTTATGTGAAGCGCTAATTGTTAATCGCTAATCAATAATCGCGGCGACCGAAAATAGTAGAGCCGATTCTGAGCATTGTAGACCCTTCTTCTATCGCTATCCGGTAATCGTCCGACATGCCCATCGAAATTTCCGAGAAGTTGGGATTATCGCTGAAGTATTTTGTTTTCAAATCATCAAAAATCTTTTTTAAATAGCGAAATTCTAACCGTATCTGTTCCAAATCCTGCGTAAGGGTCGCCATTCCCATTACTCCGCGAATGGAAATGTTCTTATAATTTGAATTGCTGACACTGCATAATGTTTGGTATAGTTTGTCGAGATCGAACCCGAATTTCGTTTCTTCGTCGGCAATGTGTACTTGCAACAAGCAGCTAACCGTGCGATTTATTTTTGCAGCCTCTTTGTTTATTTCGCTTAATAAGCGTTCGGAGTCAACTCCGTGTATCAATTCAACAAAAGGAATAATGTATTTTACCTTGTTGCGCTGTAAATGGCCGATAAAGTGCCATGAAATATCATTCGGCAGCGTTTCATATTTCTGTAGTAATTCTTGCACCTTGCTCTCACCAAAAATCCGCTCGCCGCAATTGTACGCTTCTAAAATTGCCTTGTTCGGATGAAATTTTGAGACGCAAACCAATTCGATATTTTCGGGAATACGCTCGCGTAACTTCGCTAAATTCTCTTTTATCATTTATTTATTCGAGTTCTAAAGATTAAATTATTCAACTGATTTCCGGTTTATCTCAATTTCAACACCAATCCCGAAACGGCTCCCTCCGAATAGGGTATTCCGTTTAAATCGTACAAAATTTTCACCTGCATGGCATATTTCTGAGAAATACTGTGCATTGACTCCCCCGGAAGAACGATGTGCGTGGGGTAATTTCTTGAGGATTTTTTCTTTTTTGGGCCAATATACACAATTTCACCTGCCGTTAATCCTACATTCGGGCTTATCTCGTTCAAATTCCGTATTTTTTTCTCTCTCGTACGAAATTCACTCGCGATGCTTGCATACGTATCGCCTGCTTGGGAGACAACATATCGAACACCGTTATTACGCATTACATCGTGTTTTGGACGCGCTTCTATTTTCTCTGAAAGTAATTTTGATGAAGAGGCTGTATTTTTTCGGACGTTTGCATTGATGTCGAAACGGTGCAGGTCGTATGTTTCGATGATCGAAATCAGTTTGTACGCATAGTTTGGGTCAGTGGCGTATCCCGCTTTTTTTAAGCCGTGTGCCCAACCCTGATAATCGGTTGGATCCAAATCGAACAGGGAAGCATATCGAGAACGGTTTCTCAGAAATGCCGAATGATCTTCGTAAGAGTCTAATGCTTTGTTGTATTTTCTGAAACATTCATTCTTTCGATCGTCATCATAATATATTTTTTCCCCTGTCCAGTCGTGACATTTAATGCCGAAATGATTATTCGCTTTTGTCGCCAATTCGCTTTTTCCGGCGGCCGATTCCAGCAATCCCTGCGCCAATATTATACTTGCAGGAACACCGTGTTCACGCTGTTGTGTCATGGCTAGTTGATAATAATTATCAATATAATCAAGATATGCTTTGTGTTGGTTTTGGGCATGCAGTCCGAATGGCAGGAGAATGAAAAACAAAAGGGCAAGAGGTAATCGCGGATATTTCACGTCTTCACAATTTATTTTGAAGCTGACATACAAACGTATTTGATTCATATAAAAAACATGTAAATTTCTCGCAAAAATAAAACTAAATGTTCAAAACCGACGTTTAAGTTATAGATTTTTATAAATTTGTATAAAACAACGAAATCACCAACAAAATATCAACAAATTCAAGCCTATTTAATATGCAGAAAAAGACCATCGAAACGCAATTTACAATTTGTAGTTACAACGAACTCGACAATACCGCACAGCATTTGATAAACAAAGCCAAAGAACAAACAAAAACCTCCTATTCTCCCTATTCTTCTTTCCGTGTCGGAGCTGCTGTTTTGCTCGAAAACGGCGAAATCGTTACCGGAAGCAATCAGGAAAACGCGGCCTATCCTTCGGGAATCTGTGCGGAAAGAGTCGCGATTTTTTATGCCAATGCACAGTATCCGGATGTGCCTGTAAAGGCTATCGCAATTGCAGGGTACACAAACGGCAAATATGTACAGTTGCCGATAACGCCCTGCGGCGCGTGCCGCCAAGTTTTACTCGAAACTGAAATCCGTTTTGAAAAAGATATAAAAATATTTCTATACGGCGAAGAACACGTCTGTATGCTCAACAATGTGAAAGAATTGTTACCGCTCAGTTTTGTAAAAGAGAGCCTGAAAGGATAAAGAACAGGATATTAAATATAAAAATCCGTTTTTATTCGGGTAAAACTTGGTTATTCGGGAAATTGTGTTTACTTTGCGACCTGAAAATAGCTACAATATTATTTACTTTCACAGGAAATGATATGAAAAAAACAAAATTTGAAATAGAATATCCGCTGAATACCCGATCCTCTACCGTTTTATGGGATACGATAAGTTGCGCATCAGGGCTTTCGGAGTGGTTTGCCGATGATGTAAATGCTGTTGAAAATGACTATATATTTTCGTGGAAAAAATATACTCAGAAAGCGTGTTTAATAAAAATGAAGCCAAATGTTCTGATTCGTTTCCGCTGGGAAGAAGATAAGGATACCGACTGTTTTTTTGAAATTAAAATAACCTGCTCCGAACTCGAAGGAAATCTTTCTCTCTTAATAACCGATTATGCCGAAGACGATGAAATAGATGACGCCATTTTACTTTGGGACAAGCATGTGGAAGTGTTGAAAAGAAAAATCGGAATATAGCCTCTTTCACGATAATTTTACGTTCGATAATTTTACGTTCAATCTACTACTTCAAATCAAGAAGCACGGTTGTGAGCCATGCTTCTTGTTTGAGCGTTCTGTTTTCATTTCTTGTCCAACTGTCCGAATACTTTTTGAAGCAGCGGACTCACACGCGCACCCGGATTGGTGCGAATCTGTGCTTCTTTCTCCGATATTTTTTTAAACAAAGCATCCAATGCTTTTTCCGTTACGTATTCACCTAAATTTACGTTCACAGGCGATAAGCCTGCCATTTGTCCGACAACGCTATTTGCAACGCTATTGTAGGCGGTCATCAACGAGTTCCAGCTTTGAACCACCGACAAATTTCCAACCAGCGGCTTATCCAGCGACTTATTTACTTTGGGAGCAAATGCCGCCTTCAACGAATGATAGGTCGCTTTATGCAGGTAATTTGTCGCCGCATCGTGCCCACCGAACAAGATGCTCGCTGCATCAAGAATAGACATATTTGTAATGGCGGATTTAAATATCGGGCCGGCTTCCTTCACAGCGTCTTCCGCCGCACGGTTCAAAGACAAAACGGCTTTGTCGACCAAGTTTTTTCCTCCCGGAATGATGCTCAAATTGTCGATAATCGGAGTAGCTTCGGGAGGGAGCAGCAATTTTAACGCAGCGTCACCGAAAAAACCGTTTTCTTTTCCCAAATTCTTTATCGCGGCATCAATACCTACGTCAAGTGCACTTTTCAATCCTGCAGCATTTTCAGCGTTCGACATCCCGCCAATGCCGGTTCCCATCGAACTGCCTACTTGACTCGCCACTTGCAACAATTCGCTGCACGAAGCCAGCGATAAGCAAACAATACACAAAAGAGTCATCTTTTTTTTCATACATTCAAATTTTATTTTATTACTTAAAAGGTTATTTCCAATCGTTTGGCAGGTCTATCAATGATCATTCCCAGAGCCGTTTTATAGAACACAACATCTTATCCCGTGCTGTGACAAATATACATTTTCTTTTCGATAATTTCACAACAACCAATTCTGTTAAATCGGGAAGATTTCATACCTTTGCGACGCATTTTAAAGTAAATAATGTCATTTAGAATATCAATCCGTAATTTTTTAAGAAAATGTGTAAAATTGAACAAATTGTTGCCCGTGAAATCTTGGACTCAAGAGGCAACCCGACTGTCGAAGTGGATGTAAGATTGGAATGTGGCGTCGTAGGCCGCGCTGCTGTTCCGTCGGGAGCTTCCACAGGCGAAAACGAAGCAATCGAATTGCGCGACGGCGACAAAAAAAGGTATTTAGGTAAAGGTGTACAAAAGGCGGTGGAAAACGTAAACAACGTAATTTCTCCCCTTCTAATCGGTGAATGTGCATTGCAGCAACGCACCATCGACAAAAAAATGATTGCGCTCGACGGAACAAAAACAAAATCGAAACTGGGCGCAAACGCCATTCTCGGCGTTTCACTGGCTGTAGCAAAAGCGGGCGCCGATTATTTGGAAATTCCTCTATATCGCTATATCGGCGGTACGAATACATATACCCTGCCTGTTCCGATGATGAACATCATAAATGGCGGCTCGCACTCCGACGCGCCGATTGCATTTCAGGAGTTTATGATTCGCCCTGTCGGCGCCCCTTCGTTTAAAGAAGGCCTGCGCTGTGGCGCCGAAGTATTCCACGCCTTGAAAAAGGTATTGCACGACCGTGGTCTAAGCACTGCCGTTGGCGACGAAGGCGGTTTCGCCCCCGCCTTAAACGGAACAGAAGACGCTTTGGAATCAATTATGAAAGCAATCGAAATGGCAGGATATGCGCCAGGCAAAGACGTTACAATTGCGTTAGACTGCGCCTCCTCCGAGTTTTACGACAAAAAAGACACTTACGACTATAGCAAATTTGAAGGCCCCAACGGTGCCAAACGCTCGTCGAAAGAACAGGCCGAATACCTGGCCGAATTGGTAAACAAATATCCGATTGATTCCATCGAAGACGGTATGGACGAAAACGACTGGGAAGGATGGAAACTGCTGACAGACAAAATCGGTGACAAATGCCAGCTGGTGGGCGACGACTTGTTTGTGACCAATGTCGATTTCCTGAAAAAAGGTATTGAACTCGGCTGTGCAAATTCGATTCTCATCAAAGTGAACCAAATCGGGTCGTTGAGCGAAACGCTGGACGCTATCGAAATGGCACATCGCGCAGGTTATACTTCAGTAACGTCACACAGATCAGGCGAAACGGAAGATGCGACAATTGCCGATATTGCGGTTGCAACCAATTCGGGACAAATCAAAACCGGTTCGTTAAGCCGTTCTGACCGGATGGCAAAATACAACCAATTGCTCCGCATCGAAGAAGAACTGGGCAATTTGGCTGTCTACGGATACAAACGCACTCAACGCCTGAAATAAGAACGAAGCAAATAATCGTTTAGAATAGCTCCTGAATGCCGGAAAATTTCCGGCATTCATTGTTTAATTCCCCCTCCCCCAAAAAACTGCCACAGAAAAACAACAAAACAACCTGACAATATGCACTGCCAAAAAATCAATTCCACTTCCAAATAGCGTAACACTTGCGTTCTCCCATATTAAAAAGTGCTTAAAGGGATTTGCGCGTCGTTAATGCTCGTTAAGTGTTAAAATCAAACCGTTAATTTTCGCGAAATGCTATAAATCAGGCAACTAATCGGTCTGGATTTTGATTGCTTTCGCTCAAAATAAAATTTCAAAAATGTTTTACAAACACAAAAAAGATGGAATAATGAACAAATCAAATGCACTAAAAGCGATTGGACTAATCGCATTGGTTGCAGCCGTAAGCGTTGCAACAGCACATTTCACCGTCAAACACGTCACTGCGAACTATCAGGAACAACAAAACGATCAATTACGTTTGAACCCCGCTTATGCGCATTTCGCCTCCGCATCAAAGGCTGCGGAAACCGATTTTACGCTTGCCGCCGAACTTTCGGTACATGCTGTTGTACACGTAAGGACAAAATCGGCCGTCAACCAGAACTGGAACTATTTCGCCGACCCTCTCTTCGATTTTTACTTCGGGCCGCATATGAGCCGTCCGCAAATAGAAACGCCAATGCGAGAAGGCGCCGGTTCGGGAGTTATTATCACAAACGATGGGTATATTGTGACAAACAACCACGTGGTTGAAGGCTCAAAAGAAATTGAAATAACATTGAACGACAAACGTACATTTCCCGCTCGCCTGATAGGAACCGACCCGACAACCGATATTGCACTGCTTAAAATTGAAGCAACCGATTTGCCGATCATTCCTTTCGGCGATTCCGACGCTTTAAAAATAGGCGAATGGGTGCTGGCTGTCGGCAACCCGTTCAATTTGACATCGACCGTTACCGCGGGAATCGTCAGTGCGAAAGCACGAAATATAGATATTTTGCGCTCCGACCTGAAAATAGAATCTTTTATACAGACAGATGCTGCCATTAATCCTGGTAACAGCGGCGGTGCACTGGTCAACACGAGAGGCGAACTGATTGGCATCAATACGGCTATTGCTTCACAAACAGGGACATTTGCGGGCTGTGGTTTTGCGGTTCCTTCGAGCATTGTGAGCAAAGTGATGTCGGACCTTCGTCAGTTTGGTGTCGTACAGCGGGCTGTTCTTGGCGTCAGAATGGGCGATATTACAAGCGAGCTGGCCAAAGAAAAGGATTTGAACACGCTTAAAGGCGCTTATATAGGTGAAGTAATGCCAGAAAGCGCGGCCGAAAAAGCAGGCCTCAAAGCAGGCGACGTCATTACTAAAATCAATAATACGGTCATCAATTCGGCCGCCGAACTGCAGGAACAAGTGGGAAGATACCGCCCGGGCAATAAAATTTCAATTGAAATACTGAGAAATAATAAAACGCAAACTGTCACCGCCGAATTGAAAAATACGCTTGGAAATACCGATATTGTCAAATCGTCTCCGACAAGTGAGTTGCTGGGCGCGAAATTCAAAGAAATTGACAGCAAAACAAAAGCGGATCTAAACCTAAAATATGGTATTCAGGTCAAGTCTGTTTCAAAAGGGAAATTTCAGGGGCACGGCATCAAAACCGGTTATATTATCCTTCGGATAAATAATCAGCCGGTTTATTCGGTCAACGAATTACAGGCAATTATCGACAAAGCCGTCAACAGCGGCAGCGAAGAGGAAAAAGTGCTGTTTATTGCAGGCGTCTATCCCAACGGAAGAATAACCCATTATGCAATTAATCTGGCCGATTGATTCATTACCCGCCTGAATCCGGCAAAAAAGAGGGTGTGTCGGAAGTGTCGCATCGAGACATTGTTAATCATAAAAGAAAAACGACACTTTTGGCACACCTTCTTATCAAGGCGTCGTTGCCACGCAACCCACACAACATCCACCTGGCAACAAAGTCACATCACGAAAAGTCAAATTTTCATCGTACGTAAGCCTAACTTCATATACCGGCGCGTACTTGTCTTTTTGCAGATGCAGAGCAAGAAGGCTCGAATGTTTGCCTTTGTGATAAAACGGCTTATCGACCGATTTTTTTCAATTTTTCAATCATCTTATCACCAAGCGTTGTTTTCCGTTCAATGTGATTCAAGACTTCTTTCACAAAAGGATTATTTTCAAAACTGCCTCTTACCGATTCAAAATCCAAGTATTTTTGTGTTTCGTCGCCGTCAACCCCGAAGCCTGTCTGAGCATTCATGTTAAACTCTTTTTTCGCATCGTTGTAAATCAAATAGTCGAGTTCGACGACACATTTTTTCCATCTTTCGATAAGAGCGATAAGATTTTCCATCGTGAAGTCTTCGACAGATTTTTCCAGTTTTTGTTCCAGAATCTCACAGGCCCACGTCCATTCATATTCATAATAATCGGCATGAAACTTTTCCAACTGCTGCTGAATTTCTTCGAGCGTAATCTCTTCCGTTTCGATTGTATTCATCAGCTTTTCGACCTCACTTTTGGGTACTAACAATCCCGAAAGATCGATCCATTCGCCTTTTCCTGTCTTTGTGCCCGGTTTCAGGCGAGCAATCAATTCATTGAAATTCGAATATGCGCCTTCATCGATTCGACTGATAAGCGAATTTCCCAAAAACTTGTAAATGCCGATTTCGTATAACTTAATTCCTTTTTCCAGCGACGAATGTTTTATATGGCAGTTTTCATAGATATACATATCGTTTGTTTTGCCCGATGTTTCCTGCATTTTTTTCAAAACAGCTACGCCTTTCAACATTTTCCGGATGGTGTAAGGGCTTAGCAGGTTGAAATTGATCGGATCCAGTTTTTTGCTGTCGGTACGTGCGTCGCGTTTCGGCCATTTTTGGGCGTCGCGTATGGTACCCACGCTTCGGAGATTGACGGCGGGAACAAGGTAACTGTCGGTTGCATTTTCAATCAAATATGAAAACGGCAGGTCGGATGTATCCGAATGTTTGGTGTGACGTCCCATAACCAGGGTAAACGCGCCGATTTTGGCCGGCCACAAGAGATAGGAATCACTTGTGGTTTTTGCGCCTCTCTCTGCAATTCCCTGATGAATCGGCCCCAGTTTATACATGTGGTTGCTTTGGTTTGAACCACTTCCGGCATTTAAAAACGAAAACATTCCGGCAATCAACAAGCTCGATTTGTGGTGCGAAACGGTGTAAGGGCCTGCAAAAACGGCGGTTGCTTCTCCGTGCATGCCTTGACAGTTTGAGAAAAACAAAGAGTCGAGGGCCGAATAATGTTTTGCCATAATACATCCTTGTCCGATAAAGCATTTGGATACCAGCGTGGAATCAGTGATCGAAACACCCGATGAGACGATGAAATCGTTACATTTGACGCCCGAACCAATCAAAACAGGCGCTTCTTCGTTGCTGTTGATCGAACCGTTTTCGAGAATTGAAGCCCCTTCCAATCGTGCGTAATCTCCTATGTGGGTATTTTTTATGGTACTACAGTTGACAATTCGTACATGGTTGCCGATATATCCCGTCGATGATTGAACGCTTTTGGCATAATCATCTATCTTTTTCTGCAAATTTTCGATTAGTTTCGGTCGATGGCGGTACAGCGTAAGGATATACGCCAAAGGCGCCGAAAGATAATTGAAAATGGGTATTTCTCTTCCGCCTCCTTCGTTCATTACCGGTACTCGCACGCCGTTTCCGAAACAGGAAGTTCCATCGACCAATATAAGGTTTACGTTTTCGATATAGCTGTCGTCGCCGATGTTGTAATTTGCAATATAGTTGCGGACATGGTCGATATATGTATTGTCGCCCACTGTACAGTTGTGAAGACAGCAGTTGTAAATGCCCGAATGGCGCTTCAGCCCACCTGCCAAATCGTATATTTTATCGTGGTAACC
The DNA here is from genome assembly GCA_031255055.1 of Prevotellaceae bacterium. Taxonomy (GTDB): domain Bacteria; phylum Bacteroidota; class Bacteroidia; order Bacteroidales; family Paludibacteraceae; genus JAIRTG01. Next base: position 1,177 of record JAIRTG010000139.1, on the reverse strand, counting down.
CACATAATTTTCACCCGAAAAGTGTACGTTTGAGACATAGTCGGGTGTGAATTTTTCGTCAACTTTTACGTTTTTCCAGTTTTCGGCGGTACAGCCGTAAACCGTGAGAGTGGCAATTTCTTTTTCGGTTAGATTTCTGTATTTCTTCATGTTTTCAAAAGGATTTATTGGGTGATTAATTAGCGATTCAAAAGGGGATGGGGTTTATGCTTCATCATATTTTTGAAAAAGAAAATCGTTGTAAGGATACCTTTGTACGTGTATTTCTTTTACTTTGTGGTATAATAACCGCTTCAATTCTTCGATATGCTGCTTTTCTTTTGCCGAAATGAACATGCAACTGTCATTCATCTTGGCCATCCATGTTTTTTTCAGTTCTTCGAGACTGATGTTTTCCCGTTTTACGGGCGACAAATCATCTTCCTCTTTCGGTACGTAGCTGAAAGCATCTATTTTGTTGAAAACCAGTATTGTCTGTTTTTCGGCAGGGTCTATTTCTTTCAATGTTTGAGAAACGATTTCAAGTTGTTCTTCAAAATTGGGATGCGATATATCAACAATATGTACCAGCAGGTCGGCTTCACGCACTTCGTCCAGCGTCGATTTAAAAGATTCGACCAAATGATGCGGCAGCTTCCGGATAAAACCAACCGTATCGGACAGTAAAAAGGGAAGATTATCAATTATTACCTTTCTGACGGTTGTGTCCAAAGTCGCAAAAAGTTTATTTTCGGCAAATACATCCGATTTGCTCAAAAGGTTCATGAGAGTCGATTTGCCCACATTTGTGTAACCGACCAGTGCTACGCGGACTATTTTCCCGCGATTTTTTCGCTGAGTGGACATCTGTTTATCAATGTTTTTCAGCTCTTCTTTTAGCAGGGTTATTTTCTTAGTGATGATCCTCTTGTCTGTTTCAATCTGGGTTTCACCGGGTCCGCGCATTCCAATGATCCCGCCTTGTTGTCGTTCCAGGTGCGTCCACATGCGTGTCAATCGGGGTAAAAGGTATTGATACTGCGCAAGTTCGACTTGTGTTTTCGCATTTGCCGTTTGTGCACGTTTCGCAAAAATATCCAGAATCAAATTTGTCCGGTCAAGTATTTTAACGTTCAATTCTTTCTCGATATTTCTTAATTGATTTGGCGCCAATTCGTCGTCGAAAATGACCAGTCCT
>JAIRTG010000025.1 GCA_031255055.1 Prevotellaceae bacterium | reverse complement strand
GAAAATCAGTTCGATATAATCCTTTGCCAGTTGGAAAGTTTTTCCCGATCCGGCCGAAGCGCGATATATTTTCAGCATAAAGGGAGTTTTTTTGATTGCATACAAATGTAGTCATTTGCTCCAAACGGGACAAGGTGTACGGTTGATAGTTCCTCAAGTCGGCGATCTGTGATGCTAAACATTAACGGCGGTCTTTAAAGAGAAAGAGAGAGAGAAAGATAATTAGGTGGGGGAAGTCTCCCCCTCGCTTCAGCCCGCCTGCGGCGGTCTTCCGCTACCCCCTCAGCGGGGCGCTGCCCCGCAACGCCCCGTAAGACAGTGATTAAATAGTGATTAGTGATTAGTGATTAGTGATTAGTGATTAGTGATTAGTGATTAGTGTTTAGCGATTAGTGATTAGTGTTTAGCGATTAGTGATTAGTGATTAGTGATTAGTGATTAGTGATTAGTGATTAGTGATTAGTGTTTAGCGATTAGTGATTAGTGTTTAGTGATTAGTGATTAATGATTAAACATGGCGAACTTGCAAATCACTAATCGCTAAACACTAATCACTAATCACTAAACACTAATCACTATAAAAATTGCACCCCTCCGACACGATAAATGATAAAACGGCATCGCCACGCCGTCTTCCCTCATTCAACTTTTACGGAATAATGCTATTAATCGGGTGATTATAATGCTATTATAGGTAACTGTCATCTAATTATAGTCGTCCGGAATTAAACTATAGTCTACTGAAATTGTTTTATAGGTTAGTAAAATTAATTTACAGTCAACCGAAATTGAATTATAGGCGACTAAAATCAAATTATAGTCGACTATAACCGAATTATAGTCGCCTAAAACTGAATTATAGTCGCCTATAATTGAATTATAGTCGCCTAAAACTGAATTATAGTCGCCTATAATTGAATTATAGTCGCCTATAATTGAATTATAGTCGCCTATAATTGAATTATAGTCGCCTAAAACTGAATTATAGTCGCCTAAAATTGAATTATAGTCGCCTAAAATTGAATTATAGTCACCAAAAATTTAATAATAGTCGCCTAAAATTAGATGATAGTCGCCTATAACCGAGTTATAATCACCCGATTAATAGCATTATTCCGTAAAAGTTGAATGGGGGAAGACGGCGTGGCGATGCCGCTTTATCATTTATCGTGTCGGAGGGGTGCAATTTTTATAGTGATTAGTGATTAGTGTTTAACGATTAGTGTTTAGTGTTTAGTGATTAGTGTTTAGTGTTTAGTGATTAGTGTTTAGTGTTTAACGATTAGTGTTTAGTGATTAGTGATTAGTGATTAGTGTTTAGTGTTTAGTGTTTAACGATTAGTGATTAGTGATTAGTGTTTAACGATTAGTGATTAGTGATTAGTGTTTAGTGTTTAGTATTTAGTGATTTGCAAGTTCGCGATGTTTAATAATTAAACACTAATCACTAAACACTAAACACTAAACACTAAACACTAAACACTAATCACTAAACACTAATCGCTATTTAATCACTGTCTTACGGGGCGTTGCGGGGCAGCGCCCCGCAGAGGGGGTAGCGGAAGACCGCCTACGGCGGGCTGTAGCGAGGGGGAGACTTCCCCCCCCCTAATATTCTTTCTCATTATTGGTCGTCCGAAAGGAAGTAAATCCAACGTCAGGAAACTCACCGGTAAGGATGCCGAAATAAAAAAGCTGCTCGACAAAAAAGTGTCGAAATCGGCCATCGCCCGCATCTTGGGCGTACATCGCTTGACGGTATCGGCTTTTGTGCGCGAAAATAATGAGGTCTGATGCCGGCTATCGTACCGGCTGCTCACAACAAAGGCGAACAGGTAACTACCCGTTCGCCTTTGCCGTCAAGGAGGTGTTCTTTCACTTCACTCAACCCAGCTTATCCAACGCAATGGCAATTCGTCCGAAAGCTTCTTGCAGGTTTTCGTCGGATGTGGCATACGACATCCGGATACATTCGGGCGCTCCGAAAGCGGCTCCTCCGACACAGGCTACGTGTCCTTCTTCCAATAGATACATGGCTAAGTCGCTCGAGTCGGTTATCGTTCTTCCGTTGTACGACTTGCCGTAGTATGCGCTACAGTCGGGGAAGATATAAAATGCGCCCGCAGGCTCATTTACTTTCAGTCCGTTGCTTTGTCGGGCTAATTTGACCACCAGGTTTTTACGCCTTTCAAAAGCGCTTCTCATTTCGGCTACACACGACTGGTCGCCCAGATAGGCGGCTTCTGCTGCCTTTTGAGCGATCGAACAGGCTCCCGATGTATATTGTCCCTGTAGTTTATTGCAGGCGGCGGCAATCTGTTTCGGGGCGGCGATCCAGCCCAGACGCCAGCCTGTCATCGCATATCCTTTTGAGATCCCGTTCACAATGACGGTTCTTTCGCGGATATTTTCAAATTGGGCGAGGCTTTCGTGACGGCCTGTGTAATTGATATGTTCATATATTTCGTCCGAAATAACGACCATATCGGGATGTTTTGCCAGCACGTCGGCCAGCCCTTTCAGTTCGCTGCGCGTATAGACGCTTCCTGTCGGATTAGAGGGCGAGCAGAGAATCATCGCTTTTGTTCGCGGTGTTATTGCGTTTTCCAACTGCTCGGGGCTTATTTTAAAATCTTGTGCGATCCCCGCCGAAACAATAACAGATTTCCCTTCCGCCAGCTTCACCATTTCGGGATAGCTCACCCAGTACGGCGCGGGGATAATCACTTCGTCGCCTCTGCCTGCAATCGAAAGCAGGACATTGCATACCGATTGCTTAGCGCCGTTTGAGCATACAATTTGGTCGGGCGTAAATTCTAGCTTATTTTCCTTTTTCAATTTTTCGCAAATGGCGTTCCTCAACGAAAGAAATCCGGGAACCGGCGAATAGAACGAAAAATCGTCATCTATTGCTTTTTTTCCCGCATCTTTAATATGTTTGGGAGTTGTAAAGTCGGGTTCGCCCACGCTAAGATTAATAACATCGATGCCCAGAGCTTTAAGCTCCGCACTTTTTTGCGACATGGCCAGTGTTTCGGAAGGCGACAATGCCGCTAAACGTTCTGATACGGATAACATGGTTGTATATTTTATTTTTTTTGATGCGCAAAATTAAATAAAAATACACAATCCCGCTTTCCATTCCCGTGAAATAAAAAGGAAAATGATGAAAATCATCCGATAAACAGACCTCTAAAAGGAAAATGATGAAAATAACCCGATAAACAGACTTCTAAAAAGGAAAATAAAGAGAAAGAGAATGAGGGGGGGGAAGTCTCCCCCTCGCTACAGCCCGCCTTCGGCGGTCTTCCGCTACCCCCTCTGCGGGGCTCCGCCCCGCAACGCCCCGAAGACAGCGTTTATAGTGAAGAATGAAGAGTGAAGAATGAAGAATGATGAGTGCAGATTCGCTATGATTAATCGCTCTTCGCTCTTCACTCTTCACTAATCACTAATCGCTAATCACTAATTATTTAATGCTTTTTCAATAAAAGTAATGCTTTTGTCCCGTATAATTTTATACCTTTGCACCGTTCATTTTTTTAACAAATAAACTAAAAATAGAAGATATGAAGAAATTTAATTTATTATTAATTTGTTTTATTCTCTCATGCGTCGGAGCGCTGGCGCAAGCCGTTATAACTTTTGACACAAAAGAACATGACTTTGGAGACATTGACGAAGACGCAGGTTTGGCAACGTATGTGTTCAAGTTCAAAAACGAAGGCAATGAAGCGCTGCTGTTGACAAGAGTACAGGCGTCTTGCGGATGCACCACTCCCGACTGGACAAAAACTCCCGTAGAACCGGGTCACACCGGTGAAATAAAAATCAGCTACAACCCCAAAGGCAGACCCGGCAATTTCTTAAAAAGCATTACGGTAATGTCGAACGCCGAAACGGACAGAGAAGTCCTTCTTATAAAAGGAAATGTCACACGTGCGGCAGCGAACTAAAAACTGCTTTATGATGTGTTTTTCTATCTATTTCTTATTTTTGTTCATCCCGTAAAGCCAAGACGCGAATGTATCTTGGCTTTATTCTTATCCCCCTATCAACATGCACTTCAAACACGACCGTCATCCCGAAAACGACCCTAAATACAAAGGATTGAACGTATCGAAAGGCGTATCGGACACTCCAATCGTAAACCCGTATCTGAAAAAGATAAAACGGAAAAAATTGTTGAGCGCCGACGAATATGTAAAAGGAATTTTGAGCGGAGATATTTCCGTATTAAGTCGCGCCGTCACCCTTGTCGAGAGTTCACTGCCCGACCATCATATCTTAGCACAAGAAGTGATAGAAAAGTGCCTTCCTCATGCGGGAAAATCGGTACGTATCGGAATAACCGGCGTTCCTGGTGCAGGAAAAAGCACCTTTATCGAAGCGTTGGGCATGTTTTTAATTCGCCGCAACCACAAGCTGGCCGTCCTTGCCATCGACCCGAGCAGTGAACGCTCAAAAGGAAGTATTCTGGGCGACAAAACACGGATGGAAGAGCTTTCGGTTGCAAAAAATGCCTTTATTCGTCCATCTCCCTCGGCCGGTTCTTTGGGCGGCGTAGCCCGAAAGACAAGAGAAAGTATCATCCTTTGCGAAGCTGCGGGATTCGACACCGTTTTTGTAGAAACCGTTGGCGTCGGACAATCCGAAACAGCGGTACATTCGATGGTCGATTTCTTTTTGCTGATACAAATTGCCGGCGCCGGCGACGAGCTGCAAGGTATCAAACGCGGCATCATGGAAATGGCCGACGGAATAGCCATCAACAAAAGCGACGGCTCGAACATCGAAAAAGCTCAAGTTGCAAAATCGCAGTATCAGAATGCACTTCATCTTTTTCCCGCGCCGAAATCGGGTTGGTCGCCCCAAGTAATCACCTGCTCTTCTGTGGAAAAAACAGGCATTGACGAGCTATGGAATATGATTTTGAGATACATCGCCTTTGTGAGAAAAAATCATTATTTCGATCAAAACCGTACCGCACAGTCAAAATACTGGATGTACGAAAGCATCAACGAGCAACTTAAAAGCAACTTTTATCAAAATCCCGAAATAACAGCGCTGCTCAAGAAATATGAAGATAAAGTTCTTTCGGACGAAATAAGTTCCTTCGTCGCAGCAAAAGACCTGCTGGACTTTTATTTCTCACAAAAAAACAACCACTGATCAGAAGTGATCAGTAGCCGGTAGATTCGCTACAGACGAATAAGCCACAAATCCTGCAAATCCCGATTCCGACACCAATCGCAATCGCAATCACCCCCCAAACACAGGCATCACCGCCCTGACATACGGTTTTTATACACTCTCTTAGACCGTTGGATATATTTTGTATTTTTGTATTATCCAAAAAAAACCCGTTATGAATAAACCTTTAAAAATTGATTTAGAAGAAATTTTGCACGAGAAGCTTCCGAAAGTAAATCTGCCGAAGCCTGTAGTTCGTTTTCTGAAACGCACCATCCATCTTGAAGAGATAAACGAATGTTTTGTTCGCTATCCGAATTCGCGCGGTATTGAGTTTGCGCGAGACGTTTTGGCATATCTCGATGCGACGATAAGTATCGAAAACATTGAAAACCTGCCTCATGGCGGCCGCTATATTTTTGTCAGCAATCATCCGCTCGGCGGACTCGACGGCGTAGCTTTGGCCTACCACGTCGGACGAGAATATGAAGGGAAAGTGCGCCTTTTTGCCAACGATTTTTTGATGTATCTCGAACCTCTGAGCGATATTTTGATTCCGGTAAACAAAGTCGGCGGACAGGGGCGCGAAAATCTTGAGCGGATGCAACAGTTTTATGAATCGGAAAATCACTTGATTACTTTTCCGGCCGGCGTCTGCTCCAGAAAAGTGAACGGAAAAATTACCGACCTGGAATGGAAAAAACATTTTGTGGCAAAAGCTGTCGAATATCAACGGGACGTCGTTCCGATTTATTTTCAGGGACGAAACTCCGATTTCTTTTATAACTTATCGAATTTCAGGAAGTTTTGCGGCATAAAACTGAATATGGAAATGCTGTTTCTGCCCGATGAAATGTTTAAACAGAAAGGGAATCATTTTACAGTCAAAATAGGGAAACCGATTGCATGGCAAACTTACGACAAGTCGAAAACGTATCCCGAATGGGCGGAGCGGACAAAAAAGGACGTGTACAGTCTGTCAAAATGAATTTTATCGCCGAACCAACTCCTCTTATTCATAACCGGATTTGGTTATATTTGTACTTTATAAGAATAAACGGTTAAACGCAGACAAATGAATAACGCAACAATATCAGCAGACATTATAGCTTCGACGTCTTTGAGTAACAATGAACAGGTGGATTTGAGCGTAAAAATCAATCGGCTGCTCAAATTGTTGAACGAGAGGCATAACGTCGACAACAAACAACTGTTTTTCGGGCGACTGATAAAGGGAGATTATATCGAATGTTTTCTTGAAAATCCTCAAATGGCCTTACGAACAGCCCTGTTGTTAAAAATGTTGGTGAAATCTTTTTCGCTCGAACCGTTACCCGACGGCGGCGGAATGAACAAAAGACGGATGCTTTTCCGAACTTACGGTATACGGATTTCGATAGCAATAGGAAAAATGTCGCAGGTGGACATAGCAAAAGGGATATTGAACGGAGAGGCCATTTACCGTTCGGGCAGAAGGATTGAAGAGCAGCACACTTCGCACAAACAAAAAGTGATTATAAAGAACACCCTGTTTTTCGATTCGGACAATGAGTTCACAACCGATTTGTTTGAAAGCATCATCGGGCTGTTCGACACGATACTCAACAAAGCGACGCCCGGACAAAGCGAAGTTGTTTATCTGAAACTGTTGGGAAATTCGGAAAAAGAAATAGCGGATACGCTGAAAGTGAGCCAGCCCTCTGTCAACCGACAATCAAAAGCTGTCGGATGGAACGCCATTGAGCGGGCTTTGATTTTTTATGAAAAATATAATTTTGAATGAAAAAACATGGAAAAGATGTTTGTTTTACAACTGCTTGCTTATCTGATTGGCAATTTTGTGTTTCAACCGCCACGAAGCGTCGTTTACCGGTTTCTGCACGCGCCGATTGTTTTTGCGATTTCGTGGATATTTGCTCTTAGCGTCGATTTTTGGCTGCCTGCCCTACTGATTACCTGTGTGAATTTGCTGGTCGATTTATCAAAAAATGGTGTCGAGGAACTAATATCGCAAAGTTCAAAATCGCACGCCGCAAAAGCGGCTACTTTTCGTTTTGTTTTTATTATCGACCAGTTGCTGCACATTTTGTTTGTTTATTTTTTCGTATATCTGTATATAGCAAAAACAGGCATAATACCTGTATTGGTCACCCAAGTTCCGGCAAATATCTTGCTGATCGTCATGGCTTTTTTCATCTGTCTCCAACCTTCAAATGTGTTTATTCAGACAATTTTGAGTTCCTATTTAATAGCGCCGTCAAACGAGAGTTTTCCGAACAGTAGGAACGTGGAAAACGCGGGACGACTAATCGGTAGTGTCGAACGTTGCATGGCTTTGGTTTTTACAATGCTGGGACAGTTTTCTGCGATCGGTTTTATCATTGCCGCAAAAACAATTTTGTGGTACAAAGAACGCGATGCGGTGAGGACAGAATATATACTGGCAGGCACCTTACTGAGTTTCGGCATTGCTATAGCGTTGGGAATCATTATAAAGGCGGGCTTTTTGCTGCCCTACCTATAATAACTTTTCCTTTAACTTTTCCTATAACTTTTCCTTTAAATTTTCGGGTAGATAGAACAGACCGGTTTTATCAATATACACCACCACAGAACTTAAATCAATAGCTTGCTTATTCAGGTAGGCCACCGATTTAAATGCCGGTATTTCCAGTGTTTTCTGCTTATTTTTCACAATCAAAACCGGGCAATCGGGGTTTTTCCTGTCGATTTGAACATTGTAGCCGGCAAATACATCGGTATGCTTAGCAAAAATTTGTTTGGTCAGTTCGGGCAGTTTTGTCTGTAATCCCAGCACATCCGAAAGGTATTGGTTGATTTCCATGTTCGTATTTCTTCCCGTCGGAACATCATCTTGGGGATGATAGGCCGCTAAAAACACCTCCTCGCCCGTATGTCCGCCGGAGGTAAACCCGAAATAAGTCCGTTTATTCATTATCCGGACAAGTACGGCGTTCATATTCGGATTTTCGCCTACCTTCATATAATCCTCCGCATGATAGTTTTTTGAATTTATCAATGCTTCAAACTCCACATCGCTGACGTCATTAATACCGGTATACTGTTCGATAATACGCCGAAAGTTCTCAGGATTTTCGTCCATTAATATTTTCTCCAATCCTTCGGCGGTTCTCGTATATTTTGAAACATTTCTAAAAAGCATGTCAATACTTGCCCTGTCATATCTTTTCAGATCGTAGCGTCCCAACGTAAATCCGCTATTGCCATGGTCGGGCAAAATGACGACAGTGGTGTTTCCGTCTTTTTTTGCAAATTCGATTGCCGCACCCACCGCATCGTCAAACGCGATATATTCTGTGATACATCCCACAGCGTCGTTGGCATGTGCAGACCAGTCAATTTTGCTGCCTTCGACCATCAGAAAAAAGCCGTTTTCGTGTAGAGATAACATCTCCAGCGCTTTTTGGGTCATTTCTTTCAGAGACGGAACCTCGTTCGGATTTCTGTCCAAATGATAAGGCAGAGCCTCTTCTGCGAATAAGGCCCAGGCTTTCCCTTTTTTCAGATTGCGAAAAGCTTGCAGGTCGTTTTTTATATACGTAATGTCTTTAGCGCCGAAATGCTGTAACATGTCGGCTGTTATATGTTCATTTCCGCCTCCGAACATGACGTCCATATTTTGATAAGCCATTTGAGGAGCAATGCTTTTATAGTTTCGCCGGTTATAGTGATGCGCCGCACAATCGGCAGGCGTGGCGTGTGGAAATTCGCAGGTAACAACCAGTCCTACCGCCTTCTTTTGTTCCATTTTGGCCGCTTCCAAAATGGTAGCCAGCGGCTGATAGGCCATCGAAGGATCTACTTCGACCAAATCATTTTCGGGATCGGCTAAGGGATAGATGGCAACATTCGCTGTTTGTTGAGGCATACCGGTCATATAGCAGGAAGTTGTCGGCGCCGAGTCCCCGATTGGGGCATTTGACGAAAAGGTGGAAACGGTTCCGCAAATATATGGGTCGATATACAGGCAATTTTCCATTCCGTTGTAGTATTTGTACCATCTGGCGGAAGATATAACACCGATTGAAGCGCCGTCGGGAATCATCACGATCAGGTTTTTTGTCGGACGTACTTCTTTTTTGTACGGAACATAATTATAGGTCTGAGCAAAGGCAGAAAATCCGGACAGTATCAGGATTAAAATTAATCCGTTTCTTTTGGTTATCATCATTTTTTTCATGTGTAATTTGTGCGGGGTAAGCAGGTTGAAACAATCATATTTTTGATTAAAAGTCGCCAAAGTTACGACTAATTCCAACGCACCGGAAATTATTTGCCTAAATTTAGTTGTTTTTCTATTGATGAGATATATCGCGTGCGGTGTATCGCTTGCGGCGAAAACGAATCATGACAGCAAAATTCTTAGGGGTATTTGTTGTTTAAGCGTTTTGATGTACGATTTTGAGACAGGTATTATCGCATTCGTATTTTTGACCTCCAGACGATAGCCTCTTGAGTTTCCTTTGAACTTTATCACGTTCATGGTGTTGACGAGAAAAGCCCTGTGGCAGCGAATGATGTACGGATAATCCTGCAGAGAGCAGGAGAGTTGACTCAGACTTATTCTGAGGAATTTATACTCCACTTTGGTTTTATCGTTTTTCACATAATATACGGCTACATAATTCCCCGAAACTTTGGCATAAAGCATATCTACGGGATAGAGTCGGATGCACTCTTTGGTGTTTCCTACCAACTCGATCATCTCGGACGATTGTTCTTCCATTTCCACGGCGACGCCCGATTTTTTGGAAGGCTTTTCTTCGGGAGACTTTTCTCCTATTCTCGGGCAGGTATGATAGTAGATCACCACGATGGGCAAAATGCCCACATATACGGAAGCCTTGTAGTAGGCCAAAAATCGCTCGAACAGTGGAAGTTCGGCGCAATAGATAGGCCCCTCCAAAGCATCGACGTATGGTGAAAAGACAAAGGTTTCGAGCAGGGCAAAAGAGGTCACCGCCCCGATGCTAATACCCAAAAACTTTCCTTTATTCCAGTTTGCAGCAGAATAATAATTTTTGAAGAGAAATAGTAGTCCTTGTATAAAAACGGTACACAAAACAAAAACCGCCAGAGCCGTTCCGAGTGAAATCAATAATTTATGCTTTGCACAATTCAACCCAAATGGCTCTAAAGCAGCTAAAATTACGAAGACCCACAGCGTAATGGCTGCCACTATTCTCCATCTTTTTCTAACGTCAGGTAAATATAGTTCTTTCTTAAAAAAACTGTGTATCTTTTTTTTCAACACGTCTTTTTCGATATGGAGTTTAAAATTCGGTTCAAAGGAAAGTTATTTAATGTGCTTGTTTATACATCGTTCGCATATTTAACGGAAAGAACATTTGTTTGCAATGTATATGCAACGATGGTTTCATGTCGGATGGCGGATTGAGGTTGTCGAGTTGTTCGCAGATCAACTTAAACATGCGCATAAAAGTAGCGGATGTCCGATAAACACCCTTTCTTACTCAAAGAATTATGCACAAAAAGACATGTTACAGATGTTACAAATTGAAGAAGGCGGGATTCGTTTCAATAGTAGGAATAAAAATTTGTTCGGTTTATCCGGCTGTGTCAGAAAATTCCGGTTAATGTTGCTTTGAAACTAAATATTTGATGTACTTTTACGCACCTACTAAAGATTATTCCGAAGCAAATATGAACAAGTTGATAACGATATATTGCAAAAATACGAAATCTTATCACAATTACCCGATAGGAACTTCCGTGCTGGAAGTATTTAGAGACCTGAAGATAGGGTTGAAACATAAAGTGGTTGCGGCAAGGGTAAACTATAAGGTCGAAGACCTGAATTTCCTTATCTACAAGCCTAAAGACATCGAATTTATCGACGCATCGGCGCCTGCCGGTATGCGGGTCTATGTCCGTTCGCTTTCGATGGCGCTGGCAAAAGCCGTTTCCGAACTCTGGCCGGAAGCAATGCTGCTAATCAAACATCCGATTTCAAAAGGATATTACTGCCAGCTCGAAAAGCTGAACAGAGAACTGACGCCCGAACTGATCGCTTCGATAAAAAAACGAATGCAAGAAATCATCAAACAAGGGAAACAGATTATTAGCGAAGAAAAACGAAGCTCGGAAGTGAAAGAATTGTTTTTGGCCGCAGGACAGCAAGATAAGGCGCTGCTGCTCGAAACATTGGGAAATCCCTATAGCCGTTTTTTCAGAATGGATGATTTTATCGACTATTATAACGGCGTTTTGCTGCCTTCGACCGATTATCTCGACGTGTTCGATTTGCTGCCGTATGAAGACGGTTTTTTGTTGCGAATACCGCATCGCGACAATCCGACGATACTCGAGGAACTGATCCCGCAACCGATGATGTTCGATATTTTTAGAGAATACAACGGATGGAACAAAATTATGCACATGAACAATGTCGGCGATTTCAATATCGCCTGCCGAAACAATGAGGCATACAATATTATAAAGATCTCGGAGGCGCTCCACGAAAAGAAAGTAGGCTATATTGCAGACATGATAACCGGCAGAAAAGATAAAGTCCGGTTTGTACTGATTTCGGGACCTTCGTCATCCGGGAAAACAACTTTCAGTAAACGCCTGTCGATTCAACTGATGGTCAGCGGACTGAAACCGAGAGTTCTCTCGCTGGATAACTATTTTGTGAACCGTGTGGACACGCCGCTGGACGAATACGGCCAGTGGGATTTTGAAGACTTGCACGCAACCGACCTCGCCCTGCTGAACCGACAAATGGAACAACTGATGAACGGCGAAGAAATCGAAATTCCGTTCTACGATTTTGAAACAGGTCAACGACGATATAAAGGTAATATGATGCGGCTGGAACAGGATAATATCCTGCTGATAGAGGGAATACATGCACTCAATCCCGAATTGCTGTCCAAAATACCCGCCGGAAAAACATTTAAAATTTATGTATCTGCGCTCACCACAATCACACTGGATAATCATAATTGGATTCCGACAGCCGACATCCGACTGCTTCGCCGGATTGTGCGCGACTATCGTTACCGGAATTATTCGGCACGCGAGACCATCTCGCGCTGGACAAGCGTGCGAAGGGGAGAGGAAAAGTGGATTTTCCCCTATCAGGAAAATGCCGATGTGATGTTCAATTCCGCACTGCTATTCGAGTTGGCCGTGTTGAAAAAACACGCGGAACCCATCCTCGCGGAAGTACCGAAGTACTGCGAAGAATATACGGAAACACACCGGTTGATAAAATTCCTGAATTATTTTGTCCCGATTCAGGATCGCGAAATTCCGCCGACGTCTCTGCTGCGCGAATTTGTAGGCGGCAGCAGTTTCAGCTATTGATTCACGGACACGCAACACATAGCAAAAACCGGTTTGAAAAATAAAGTAAATGATGTTGAATAATTGCGCTTTTGTACCTCTCCCAAAAATGAAACCGCAGAGCTGCCTACTCATTATTTTCATACTCACCACTTCTATAAATAAATTATCGGCACAGCCCGTTCCGCCACGTCACAGGTATCACAACTACCTGACAGTCGGCGTCAGCCCCATCGCCATGTGTCTGGGAGACGTCGGAGGAGATCCGGACGAACAATTGCAGTGGAAAGCCGGAAAACCCACATACGCCTTTTGGGTCGGATTCAGGCGATGGCATATCTCCCGATTCGGTTACAGGATCCATGCAGCGGTGGGTAAATACGCCGGCGCCGATAACAAAAATAAAATTGCGAGAAACTATCGTTTTTCGTCCGATGTGCTTGAAGCGCATCTCACTCCCGAATATATACTTTTCGGTCGACCGTTCAATTCTTCCGAATCGAAACATTACTTGTCCGTATTCGCCGGCGTCGGAATTGCCCACAGTCACACGTCTTTTGAAGGAGATACACGTAGTTCCGATAAGTTGAAACTCAACGAAAGTGCACTTTCTATTCCTTTCGGCCTCTCGTACCAATATTCGATAGACCCGCAACTCAATCTTGGCGCCGAGCTGAGCTGGCGGTTTTTCACATCGGATTTCATCGACGGGATTCAAACGCTCTTTTCTAAAAGCGACGATCTTTTAGCAAACTTCACACTTACGCTTTCCTACCAACTCCCGGGCAATAGCAATCGTCGCAGTAACAGCATGCGCTATCCGTGCAAATGTAACTGGTATTGAAGACAGCCCATCCCAACCGACACCGCGGTGCAACGCCCAATCTCATTCGGTGAAGGATTAAATAGCGCTATCAGCCCTTGTCGTCTTTCTTCCGGAAAGAGAAAGATCATTAGGTGGGGGAAGTCTCCCCCTCGCTTCAGCCCGCCTGCGGCGGTCTTCCGCTACCCCCTCTGCGGGGCGCTGCCCCGCAACGCCCCGAAGATAGTGATTAGTGATGAGTGATTAGTGATTAGTGTTTAGTGTTTAGTGTTTAGTGTTTAGTGTTTAATGCAAATTCGCCATATTTAATCACTAATCACTAATCACTAATCACTAATCACCCCCCGCTACCGCACGATTCCATCGTGTGGTATTATGTACTACATAATGACTTGAAACAAGCTTTCAATTTTTTATATTACCGCACGATAGGAATCGTGCGGTAG
>JAIRTG010000190.1 GCA_031255055.1 Prevotellaceae bacterium | reverse complement strand
CTCCGCCTGTTCTGCGCATAATTATTCACCAGACCGCTACCCCCACCTAAAATAGCGCCCATAAACGCGCCGCCTTTCGCACCTTCCACGCCGGACAGCACTATCTCGCTCAGCGTCGGATAGTCCTCACGGTTTGCATACAGCATAGGAACCATAGTTCCGCCGACCTCCGCCGCAAACTCCGACAGACTCTCCGCCGCAACATCCAGACCGAACTCTTTGACGCCCTCCTTCGTAAACCGTTTCAACCCCGGTATATCCTTCGCCGCACGTTCAAAAAAACTCCCTAATTCCGACCGGGCCGCCGGGCTGGAAAGAATCTCCTCCGTTACCTTTTTACCGGCACGTCTCGCAGCAGTGCCACCAACGCCCTTCATATACCGCAGAAAAGGAATCTCCTCCGTTATTGCCTCTATAAATCCGACAGTCGCACCCGCTCTCAACACATCATCCTCCGACACCGCAACACCCGTCTCCTCCGCATACCTCCGGGCGTCCGCCATTGCCTGCCCCGCAGCAGAAGCCGTCAGCACGCCCATATTGACGCGACCGAGAGGACGCGCAAGAGGACGGGTAGCCGGATGCACCGCAGCCGCGATAGCAAGCACGTTTCCTGTCATCTGTGGAATCATGCCGCCCACAAATGCCCCAAAACCCTCCGTAGGTTTCATCTTGGCAAGTTCCATCATTGCCGCCTTACTAACCCTGTCACCCCACGTCTCCTCTTGTTGCGCCGCTTTAAGAAAAGCGCGTGCTTCCGCAATATCGCCCTTCTTCAGCGCCTTCTCAACGAGCTTATACGGACGAATCTCTGCGTCCGGAAAAAGGTTTGAAATATCACCTATGGACGGGGCCATATCGAACGGATTTTTGGGAGGTTTGGGAGATCTTCCCGTAACGATATCTTTCAAGCGGTTCAGCACCGTATTGTCCTCATTCCATCTCGCCAAATCCGCTTTATACCGCTCCTGTGCCGCCGCGTAATCAGACATCTTGTCTTCATTCAGCGCTCTTCTCGGATGATAATCGTCGAGTCTGTCGGCCGATTCCAACCTGTCCAGAATCTCCATTGCGCGGGTAGCATCACGTTCGCTGCCGCTAAAACGATTGGCTATTTCTCCCGCAAAGTTCTGAACGCCGTAATACACCGCTTTCGCACCCTGCTTCAGCGACGGCCCGAACGTCCTAATCACATCATCCGTCTTTACCGCGGAAGGAACGGGCGACGGATAAGCGTTCGCATCGGAGGAAGGTACGGAAACGGAGGAAGGAGCGCCGACATCCTGTCCGCGCGTCGGAAAACCAATTGTGGAAGAAAATGAGTCATAAGGCATTGCAAAGCCGTTATTACCAAACTCCTCAACGAGATGTCCGTGCAATCGCTTACGGTTTTCTTCGTTTTCGATAGCGCTCGAAAAGGACGCCAAATCCATCGTAAAGTCAGGCTTCCGACGCCGCAACTGCTTATAAAGCCTGACTACATGATCATTCATATACTATTCTTTTAAATTTCTAATTTTCAATATCTTCCTATCTTTCCCGTCTTCCTTCCCTCGCCCTTTCGGAGAGAGGACGGGTGTAAGGACGGATAGAGGCGTCAATCCGGAGAGCCGCCGACCGTCTCCAACTCTTGGGCTATTTCAGGTGTAAATTCATATTGGGAGAGTTCCTGTGCGAGTTCGGGAGGCAGTCCACCCGGCAATTCCGATTCCTGTTCGCCCGACGTAGCGACATCGGCCATTTGCTGTTCCCGTTTATTGATATAGTCGAGCAATTTATCTTTAAAAGGGAAGCTTCCGGCTTCCAGAAGGCCCCGCAGATCAATCATATTACTACTGTCGAACTGTTTCAACTGGATAAGCAAATCGTTCACCATCAGTCGATACGCCGGAGTGTTAACATTCTCCGTAATCGCAATCTCAACGTCTATATTCTTCACCTTTTCGGGGTCATAGACCAGCCGTTTCCCCGAATCTTTATCATAGATATATTTCTTTTCCTCGTAAAACTGCTGCATCAGTTGCACATTCATCTTATCTCTGCGCACGCGAAACGAGTTAATCGCCTCAAAGATGCCGTTAAGACTGGTGGCCGAATTGACGCTCTGTTGGGCATACATTTGCGCCGGAGTTCCCGCCGTCGGCTGTTGGCCCTGCAATGCCCCGTAGACGCCGCTGACCGTTTCCGACAGTTTCAGGTACATGTTCACCACATTGAGCGGAGTAAAGGCCTCGGCCACCGTATTGACATACTTAGGTTCCGGGTCGCCCGCTTTACCCTCGTGCAGAACGACGGCATCATAATTTGTCAATTTTCGCTGCAACGCATCCTCATCTTCCTCCTTCACCAGTTTTCTGGGCATAAACAGAATCGACTTTGCGCTATGCTTTACCAGCAACGCCGAGATCGCCGACAACTGGTTTATTTGCTTCTGTGTGCTGATTAAATCTTTGACGAACGGATATATCTTTCCGCAAAAGAATTCGTAAAATTCAAACATGATAGGGGGTTTCTCGTGCCAATAGGGATTGACACCCTCTTCAAGTATTTCGCCGAAAGGCGTCATAAAGTAATATTTCCAATAGCTGTCCGTCGACCATTGATAATCGAGCAGCAGCATATTTTCGCGCGAAACGCCCATTTCCCCCTGCTCTGCGATTCTGCGGTCGTTCTCTTGTTTCAGGTCCGACTCGCTGACGGTAAAGTCGGGGTAATAGCGACCGTGAAGATAATCGTGAATCCAATAGCACTCCGCGCTTTCTTTCCGCCACACCTCTATCACGCGGCAGAGACCGTACGATTCGACGCCGGGCACAAAAAAATCGCGTTCCAAGCGTTCGTCGGTAAACGTCTCGCTCATTTCGTGGATGCGTTCATCCGGTTGCATATCTCGGAGTTTCCCATACAACCCGCGTATTTGTTGAGATCGTGCCTTACTTCCTCCGGAAAAAAGGCCGACGATATCGGAGATCGACAGGTCATAGAAATAGCCCACAAGGGAGCAATCGGTATAGCGGGGATCTTCCATCGTATTGTCGACGAAAAACGAAAACGGACTGATAAAGTCATTCTTCACATCTCTGTCGCCGTTGCGAGCCGCAAAAGTATTTTTAGTGATAGCCGTTCCTGAAATCAGCAGCAGCGTCAATTGTGCCAAGTCCAGTTTCCACAACTCATTTTTTCGATAGAGTGCGTGGAGAGTAGCCGTCAACACTTCGCTTTCGATCTGATTTTCGTCTTTCTGCGCAATGCAGGTAGGGAGCGTCTTATTGGAACTCCACACGCCGACGATCGTTCTGAAGACGTTTCGGATGATATTATACTGGCTCGGTTGCAGACCCTGCTCCACGAGCAAATTCCGTTCGCTGATATAGCGACGGTTGAGGAAGTCGAAAACAAAGTCCGAAAATTGGTCGCCGTAGACAAATTCCTCGTTACGCCGCAGTTCTTTTCGCCATGCGGAAAGGGAGTTCCAGCAGTTATAGCACGACATCAACAAATCGGTTCGGCGCCGAATTTCGATTTCCGAGTTTGCAACGCCGTCTATATGCACGGCTCTCGCCTCCTTCCGAGCCGTTTTTCCGTACTTTTTTTGGTAAAGTAATAGTTTCTCTTTCATTCGTCCGAAAAAACAAAATAAGGCCAAAAAAACACATTTAAATCATGCGCGAATGACTGCATTGTCACTTTACACTCGGCGGGGTGCAAAAAAAAGAGGAGGTATGTTATTTTGGCGAATTATGAACGATAGGAATGATAGGAATAACATGCAAACGGAGAACGAAAAAAACAAGAAAAACAAGAAGAACGAAGACGTCGAGAGAAAAGGCGTCATCGGAGGAAAGAACGGAGGAAAGAAAAAAACCGAAACCACCGTAGAGAAGACTATGCTTGAGAAGTCCAAGCGAACAAAAACGGGCGGCAGAAAGGCGGGAACTCCTAACAAAACAACGGCCGAACTGAAGGGCATGTTGGCTGGATTTATTTCCGACAAACTGCAAAAATTCTTAGACAATTTCGAAGACCTTGCCATCGAAGACCAATTGGCGATAATTAAGATGTTTCTGCCCTACGTCATTCCTAAGCAATCCGAGAGCAAAATAACCCTCGACGACAAACTTACACAAGCCGTCAAAGAGAGCATGAGTAAAATCAATACGCTTTTTTCGTGACAAGTCGCGCAGCGACGCATGTTCGATAGCTAATCCGGAAAATCAAGGTTCGGACAACGGACGAAAAAAAAACCGACCCATTGCTGAGTCGGCTAATCACTCTTCACTCTTCACTAAACACTAATCACTAAACACTAATCACTAAACTCTACTTTCCTCTACTTTAGACAATTGCCGTCTAAAGTAGAGAAACCGTCACATAACCGTCACATAAGCAAACAACTGATTATACGACAATTACGACATAAACGGCCGAAAATCCGAATCAACGGCAACATAAAAAAAGACAGGTACGGCGCTTGAAGGAGCGGGATTTGCATCCCGCTCCCCTTCACAGGGCCGTATAAGACAAGCTACGTCAAAAAAATAAATGTTAATCTGTAAGCAAAAAAAAAGTTATGGCTCTATATAGTGCCATAACTTTTTTTATTATACTGATTATCAGTTGTCGGAATTTTAACGCTTTTGCAATCTCTTTATTTTTAGATACTTACAGATGCCCATATGGGCATCACCTTTTTGTTTGAACAAACTGACTCATTATCACCCTGTTATACTCGTTTTCCTGCGGAGAAATCACGGTTACGAATCGTAACTCATTCTTTTTAAAATCGCGGATAAACTCACGGATAGTTCTATATTGCTTAGCCGTTATCTTTTTTTGATCCAGATCACATTTTATTGCCTTCAAATACTCCTCGGCCCCTATATTAATTAATTTCCGAGCACGCTCAACCTCGCTTTTGCGCGTGCCCTTTTGGGCCTTCACTTCGCGGTAGAACGACAGACCCTTCCAATCTAAAAAAAACTGCTTAGTCAGGCGTTCCACATTCTCATCCGAAAAAAAACTGTCCGCGCTCTCATTCTGCCGTTTATACACCGTCTCCACCCGCAAGACAAAGCCTTCGGCGTCACCCGAGACCACATCAGAAGTGCCCGACGCCACAGGTGCGCCGACAACCGGACGGGGACGCTTCTTCTCCGCCATCTCCCAGCTTTTATCATAGATCTTATAATACTTGCGCATATCCCTGTGTTTCTCCGTCGTCTTCTGACGGTTGATACGATAATTAACATCAACAAACATCGTTTTCTCCCGGTACTTCTTTTTCCGGCCCAGAAAAAAACCATATTGAACCAGCTCTATAAACGACAGCGGGTCATAATTCACCGGCAGGTTCAGGCCTATTTCAAAATAGGTAATCTTCACGCGGGCCGCAACAAGGCCGTTGTTAAACAGAAAATCACTGAAAATAGCCTTCGCCGCCGACACCGTGAACAGCGTATCATTCCGCAGCTCCCCGAAATTTCGCTTCTCCCAATACTTATGCAGGCTCGTGCTGAGTTTCAGCTCATAATACGACGACTTCTTTTGTTTTCTCAACCGTATATCGATATTAACACCGTCGAAATGAGAGATATCACCGCGATAATAGCGCACAATCTCCCCATTCCGATTCATGCCCTTATTCAAATTATACACGTCCGAAAAATGCCCACACTCCGCCTCGCTCACCTTCGCCCTTATAGTAATCTTATCAAACATCCGACGTATATGTATAGAAGTTTTATATTGTAAATAAAATTCATCGAAATAGTAATCATCATAATCTTTATCTTTTTTAAAAAATTAATTGTGCTATATCGTATATCGGGACAAACGGTCATAAGCCTGCAATCCATTCATACACACTCTTCCTTAATTTTTTGGGGTCGCGGTACTTGTAGGTACGCCAATATCCTATACAACCTTTATACTTTACTATCAGCGTCTTACACTCGTTTCCGTGCGACACCTTTTCCCATTTCCACCCAACCT
Organism: Prevotellaceae bacterium; assembly: GCA_031255055.1. Lineage (GTDB taxonomy): Bacteria > Bacteroidota > Bacteroidia > Bacteroidales > Paludibacteraceae > JAIRTG01. The sequence goes on along the minus strand of JAIRTG010000190.1, from coordinate 3,186 downwards.
CAAGACTGAGATTAGTGCCTTCCTCGATATATCTGATAAGTTCGTAAATGTTCATTACTAATTTTTGTATATTGCTGTTAATCCTGCTTTTGGATGCCTGAATACGCTTCCGCGTTTTCGCAGTCCCATTCGAGACCATTAATTTTGATTGTCTTCATACTCTTTTGTTAATTCATTTTCATTTTCTAAAATTGTTAATAATTCATCTAACAAGGCGCTTTCGGCGGTTATACGAGTACGATATCCTTTTTCACTTGTTGTAGTTGTGTAGTCTTCGCGAAACCTCCAACAAAATTCATGTCCAAAGTGCTTCGTTTGTGTAAAGGTTTCATTAATAATCTCTTTTTCTTCTTCCATCCACTTTAAAGCGAGGGCAACGGCAGGGGAGGAAAAACAATCGGCAACGCCTTCATAATGGGGAAAACTATTAGGGTTTTCTCCTGCATTTTTATTCCAAGCATAAAGTTCATTATGAGAATTGTAGTATTTTTCGCATTCCCAATCAAACCCCAATTCCTTTAATCTTTTCGCCTGCTCGAACGTTACGAGCTGTAATTTTTTTTCGTTCATAATTATTTAATATTTGAATTTTCAATTATTTTTTCTGCCAATGTTAATTCGTTATTTATCAGGAATATATCCCTTTCCTTTCCGGATTCATCCTTGCTTTTGTGTCTATTAGTGTTAATCCTGCTTTTGGATACTTGAATACGCCTCCGGTGATTGCGCCTGTCAGTTCGCTTTTACAATAATGGCACTGTTGGCGCTCTTTTTGATTGTAATTAAGACAGGAGGGGCAAATAACATGGCCTTCAATAGGATCGTATCCGTAGGGTTCGCCTTCATAAGTTTCTCCCGACTTGAGAGGCGGCAGACCGAAGATGGCCTCCCTTACGGTTACATACGGTTGTAAATTCTCCGTATTCCCGTGTGTAGGGTGAGGAAATTCAAACGGTTTGACGCCTTTCCTGTTGGCCGAAAATATTAAGCGCTTCCGGTTTTGAGGCACACCGTAATCCGCCGCATTGTGCACATGGTAGGTCATATCATATCCGGCCTCTTCAAAAGATTCGCGTATCCACAGTACAAACGGACTTTCGGAATTTCTCCCCTTCCTGCCTACTGTTAATAATCCGGGTACATTTTCAAGAAACACATAGTCCGGACGGCATACCTTTGCAAAATAAATCATGCGTAACGGAAGACGATTCCGTTCGTCTTCTTCATTTCGAAAATGGTTGCTCGTGGAAAATCCCTGACACGGCGGGCCACCGACAAAGACCCTAATGTCGCCGGGCCGGACGCAACACATTTTCATAAACTGTTCCGGCTCTATTTGGTTTATATCATAGCCGAACAAATTCAGACACGGAGACACCTGTTCCGTTTTCGAGAGCCAATCGTCCGACGGGATGTCAAACAGTCTGTTCATTGTTTCTCCGCTGCCAAGTTTCTTTACAAACTTTTTATCGCCCGCCCTTTCTTTCGATATCCATAAGTGGCTCCATCCCTTTAAGCAGAGATTGCTCCAGTACGTGTGCAGCGAGTCTGCATCGTTTTCGAGCGCGGCAATACATTTCATTCCCGCCTGCATCAGCCCCAGCGAAAACCCGCCCGCACCCGCGAAAAAATCCGCAAACGTGTATTCCAATTTGGGAAACCGTATATCCAATTGTTGAGATTTCATAGCTACTCGCACAATCCGTAATAGCTCATACACGACAGCGCGGATGTACCTTCCGTTTCATCGAACGAGGCGCACTCAAAGCCGCTCCTATAACTTTTACAATTCATACTTCCTAATGTCTTAATCTCATTACCAGTACCTTAATATCTCCAAAGTAAGTGACGGTTTTGCCTATTGCGCCTCTTTCATAAAAAATCTCAATAGTCTCGCATCCTTTCAACAATGCCACCATAAAAAGCCGGTACAGTTGGAACGGATGAAAATACAGCTCCCCAATTGAAATTCCGCAGAGGTTGCCAGTTTCCTCGTCTTCTATCATTTGTAATTGAATCCGCGCAAATGTCGCCGTTTTATCAATGCTTCCTTCGCCATCACACTCCGGGCATTCTTCGTACTTGTAATGTGTTTTATCTTTTCTGTTGCAATATTCCCACGCAACTCTGCCGTAGCCGTCGCATTCTTCGCATTTGACAGATGCCTTATCAACCTGTATTCGAGCCTTCACCAGCTCCTTTGCAATATCTGCTACCCTCGCGATGACGCTATCCTTATTTGCTACCTCAAAGTCATCAAACTGCTTTTTTGCATTCGGAAAATTTTCATTCGTATTGTAAGTCAGAGACAACTCATATTCAGGGATAGCTATCATCACATGCGTGTCCGTAGCATACACAACGCCATCCTTCAGATTGGGGAAAAATATCGCCGGGCGAAACTCGTCCTCTCCCGTAAAAAGATTTAATAAAAAATCATTTAATTCTTTCATTTTCACTTGTTTTTTTTAATTTAACTTCATTTGCTTTCAACCCGCTCCCCTCTCCCTCGTAGAGTTGTTTAGTCTCCAAAATTAAATTTTATCTACTTCGTAATTCAATAATCATTTTCATTTGCCTCTGTAAATTCACCATCTTTCAAAAAATACCAAGTATCTTCTTTGATGGTGGTACCATCAACTTTTGCAATTTTTACGTCTTTTATGAAATATTGATTATCTATATACCCGCATTCCGTGAGTACTATATAAGCCCCAAAAGAACCTTTTGCACGAGAAAGCATTCCAACACACATAGCAACACTTCCCTTTACGGCTGATGCTCCTGACTTGTAACCGGTGGCTAATGCTCCTGAACAGGAGCCGGTGGCTGATGCTCCTGACTTGTAACCGGTGGCTAATGCTCCTGAATAGTCGCCGGTGGCTGATGCTCCTGAATAGTCGCCGGTGGCTGATGCTCCTGAACAGTCGCCGGTGGCTGATGCTCCTGAACAGTCGCCGGTGGCTGATGCTCCTGACTTGTAACCGGTGGCTGATGCTCCTGAACAGGAGCCGGTGGCTGATGCTCCTGAACAGGAGCCGGTGGCTGATGCTCCTGAACAGTCGCCGGTGGCTGATGCTCCTGAACAGGAGCCGGTGGCTGATGCTCCTGAACAGTAGCCGGTGGCTAATGCTCCTGAACAGGTGCCGGTGGCGGTTGCTCCTGAAAAGGGGCCGGTGGCTGATG